>NZ_RZPL01000078.1:0-12183 GCF_004022805.1 Mesorhizobium sp. M7A.F.Ca.CA.002.04.1.1
GTCGAAAAATTCGGCGGGCTCGACATCGCCTTCAACAATGCCGGCGCTGTCGGCCTGATGGGACCGATAGCCGAACTGCCGCTGGAAGGCTGGCGCGAGACGCTCGACACCAATCTCACCAGCGCGTTTCTCGGCGCCAAATACCAGGTGCCGGCAATGGTCGAGCGTGGCGGTGGTTCGCTGATCTTCACCTCCACCTTCGTCGGCCACACAGTCGGCATGCCAGGCATGACCAGTTATGCCGCGAGCAAGGCCGGCCTGATCGGACTGACACAGGTGCTTGCCGCCGAATACGGCCCGAAAGGCGTGCGGGTCAACGCGCTGCTGCCCGGCGGCACAGACACGCCGGCGGCAACCTTCAAGACCCCGGAATCACGGGCCTTCGTCGAAGGCCTGCATGCTTTGAAGCGTGTCGCTATGCCGGAGGAGATCGCTCGCTCGGCGCTCTATCTCGCCTCCGATGCCTCGAGCTTTACCACCGGAGCCGCTCTGTTTGCCGATGGCGGCGTGTCGATCAACCGGACGTGAAGACTTTTCGCGTCCGGAATGCATGTTCATAGCCGCCAGGCAGACGGCCGGTCTTGATTTTTCGCCGCGATTTGGCGATGCCGTTTCTGTCCAAAAGCGGGGTCTGGAACTATGTTGTTGATCAGAACCTATGTGACTGCGAGTGCGATCGAAGGCGTCGGCGTGTTCGCTGCGGAGCCGATCAGGAAAGGGGCTTCGATCTGGCGGCTCGATCCGGATTTCGACCGACTGGTCCCCATGGACAAATACGAAGCGGCCCCCCCGCATCTCAGGGAACTGCTCGACCGCTATGCCTATCCCAGCCCCGACCGGCCAGGTTTCATGGTCTATGAAGTCGACAATGGCCGCTTCATGAACCATTCCAGCAATCCGAATACGGATTTTTCGCAATATGGCGGGGCCACCGCGACCCGCGACATCGCCGTGGGCGAGGAGATCACCTGCGACTACGGCGAGTTCTTCGAGGATTTCGAGCGGCTGCACCTCGCGACGGCCTAGTCGGCTCCTTATCTCAAGGCAAACAGACTGCGGCTGGCACCGCAAATTCATTTCCGCTGTGGACAGCGCGGCATGATTCTGCTATCAGCCGCCACAATTCGTGGTGTAAACCGCCGCGGAGGCTAGCGGCTATGATCGCTTGCCTGTTGATATCAAACCCGAAAGACAGGATTGCCCGTGCAGGTACTCGTCCGCGACAATAACGTTGATCAGGCGCTTCGCGCTCTCAAGAAGAAGATGCAGCGCGAGGGCATTTTCCGCGAAATGAAGATGCGCGGTCACTACGAGAAGCCGTCCGAGAAGCGCGCCCGCGAAAAGGCTGAAGCCGTTCGCCGCGCCCGCAAGCTGGCCCGCAAGCGCGCCCAGCGCGAAGGCCTGCTGCCGATGACGCCGCGCCCTGTTGCTGCCGGCGCCGCTGGTGGTGCAGCTGGCGCTCCGCGTCCGCCGCGGTTCTAACGCCAATTTTTCGTCCTTTTCGAAGGATATCAGAGGTGGCGCGATGTGGAATCGCCGCCACCTTTTTGTTTTGATGTGACCGGTCCGGAGGGGGAGCCGGATCTGAACGACGCGGCTTGAAGTGAGGACAGGGCAGACATGAACGCAACGAGCGTGGAGCGCGGGACCGCATTGCGTGGTTTCGCCCTGACAGCGGCCCTGCTCTCCGGACTGGCGCTTGCCGGCTGCCAAACGGCGGGCCCGACCGGTGAATTCAACAACATCGACAAGGCGCAAGGCTCGAGCGAGAACATTTCCTCGCTGTCGGCGGTCATCCAGCGCAATCCCCAGGATCCCGAAGGCTACAATGTGCGCGGCTCGGCCTATGGCCGTGGCGGCCAATACCAGGCGGCGCTCAAGGATTTCAATCAAGCCATCCAGCTCAATCCGAATTTCTTCCAGGCCTATTCGAATCGTGCGCTCATCCAGCGCTTCCTCGGCAACCAGGAAGCCGCGCTCGCGGACTACAACCGTTCGATCCAGATCAACTCGAACTATGACGCCGCCTATATCGGCCGCGGCAATCTCTACCGCAAGGCGGGTCGCACCCAGGACGCCTTCAACGACTTTCAGAAGGCGATCCAGCTCGATACGACCGACGCGCGCGCCTACCACAATCGAGGCCTGATCTATCAGAGCCAGGGCCAGCACAAATTCGCCATCGAGGATTTCTCGACCGCCATCTCGCTGGCGCCGGACGCCGCCGAGCCCTACAACGGCCGCGGCCTCTCCTATCTGGCGACCAATGACGAGGACAACGCCTTCTCCGATTTCAACATGGCGATCAAGCTCGACGGCAAGAACGCCGAGGCCTGGGCCAACCAGGCGCTGATCTACGAGCGGCGCGGTGACAAGGCGAAAGCCGCGAAATCCTATAAGGAAGCCGTTCGCCTCGACCCGACCTACCAGCCGGCCAAGGATGGCCTCGCCCGCGTCAGCTGATCTCGGTTTCGGCAAACGCTTCCCATACAAATCCGCGTGACATCCAAATGCCGCGGGATCCTTGGCGTGTCCGAAAAGACGCACTTCGCAACCGCGCATTAACCCCGGCAGGAGGCTTTCGGCCCCTGCCTTGATCGCGCCAAGTTTTCAGCGGAACGGTCTGGCCTCCCAAGCCGTTATCGAAAAGCAATTTGCGAAAGGACCCTCCCATGATCAAGAAACTCGCCTGCGCCGCTGCCCTCGCCACGACGATGTTCGCGGTGGCTCCAGCCAGCGCCGGCAAGCTGCAACTCGGCACGCTCGATTGCACCATCGACGGCGGCACCGCTTATATCGTCGCTTCCAACAAGGGCGTGTCCTGTGTCTTCCGGCCTCATCATCACGGGCCGTCCGAGGTTTACACAGGCGTCATCTCCAAGATCGGCCTCGATGTCGGCCAGACGCATCAGGGCCAGCTCGTTTGGGCCGTGCTGGCTGCGACCCGGGACCGTGACGGAGGCGATCTCGCCGGCAGCTATTACGGCGTCAACGCCGAGGCGAGCGTGGTGACCGGCGGCGGCGCCAATCTGCTGGTTGGCGGCTTGGACAGCGCCTTCATGCTGGAGCCGCTCAGCGTCCAGGCGCAGACCGGCGTCAACCTTGCCGTGGCCGTGACCTCGCTCCAGCTGATCCATTCATTCAAGTGATCGCATGGAGCCGTGCGCTCCATGACCCCTCACCCCGCGGCGCGGAACCAGATAGGATGGTTCCGCGCCGTTGATTTTTGAGGGGACCATCATGCTGAAGACAGCCATCGCTGCCATATTCGCTACCGTGTTTGTCGGAGCAGCGCAGGCGCAGGACCGAGGCATAGAGCTCGGTACGCTTGACTGTGCCATTGGCGGCGGCACCGGCTTCATCTTCGGCTCGAGCAAGGATCTGAGCTGCACCTTCAACCCCGCCGACAAGAGCTTCGCGTCGGAAGCCTATTTCGGCGCCGTCAACAAATACGGCCTCGACATCGGCACGACGAAGCAGACGGTCATGCAGTGGATCGTGCTGACGCCGCTGAAGAACATCTACGCGCCGGGTGCGCTGGCCGGCGACTACATCGGCGCCAGCGCCGAGGTGACGGCCGCCGTCGGCGCCGGCGCCAATCTGCTGGTCGGCGGCTCCTCGCAAGCCTTCACCTTGCAGCCGCTCAGCTTGCAGACGCAGACCGGCATGAACCTCGCGATCGGCGTCAGCCAGTTCCAGCTGCGCAGCACCGAGAACTGATCGCGCAACGAACCCGCCAATCGGAAAGGCTGCCGCGCGAACGGTCCTCAAAAAACCGCTTGAGCTCAACCCCGGTTGAGGTTTTACAAGCCTGCCCCGAACGAAACAACGCCTCGATGCGGCGCCCGATCCGGCGCTGTCGAACCGCATGGTCCTGCCGGAAAGCCGCACTGGCTTCTGGCGTCCTGCGCTGGCGTCGAGATATGCAAGACAGGGGTGGAAATGACCGAGATCAGCACAAACAAGGTCGACTGGCGCGGATTATGGGCAAGCGGCGACCTGGCGCGCTTCTGCTTCATCAGCCTCGGCATCCTGTTGCACGCCACCAACGAGACGATGGTGGCAACGGTGATGCCGGCCATGGTCGGCGAACTGGCGGGCGTGCAGCTCGTCGGCTGGTCGCTGGCGATCTACGAACTCGGTGCCATCGTTGCCGGCGCGGCCGCCGGACGGCTGGTGAGTTATGTCCCCTTGCGCACCAACATGGTGGTCGCAGCCCTGCTCTACGCAGCAGGCGCCCTGATCTGCGCCACCTCGCCTTCCATGCAACTGTTCCTCGCCGGCCGCCTGATCGAAGGACTTGGCGGCGGTGCGCTGGTGTCGCTGGCCTTCGTCTCGGTCGAACGACTGTTCTCGCGCGCCATCTGGCCGCAGCTTTTCGGCATCATGTCGGCGATCTGGGGCGTCGCCGCCTTCAGCGGACCATTGCTCGGCGCGATCATGACCGAGCTTTTGTCATGGCGCTGGGCCTTCGGCATCTTCACCCTCGGCGGCGCAGCCATGGCGCTGGCAAGTTTCATCGTGCTCGACACGCCGGAGGCGACGAGGCCGAAGGCGAGCGCAGGCGGGGCGCCGCCCTTCCCGTTCGCGGCCCTTGCCTGCCTTGCCGTTGCCGTGGTGCTGATCGCCTCGGCCGGCGTCGACATCGCCTTGCTGCGCTCTTCGCTGCTGATGGCCTTCGGCCTCATCGGCCTGCTGCTGTTCTTCACCATCGACGCGCTGAAGCCGCTTTCGCGGCTGTTCCCGGCGCGGCTGTTCTCATGGCGCACGCCGGTCGGCGCCGGCATGACCATGGTTGCCGCTTTTTCGGTGGCCACCTGTTCCTTCGGCGTCTACGGGCCGCTGCTGCTGACCAGCCTTCACGACATTCCGCTGCTGACCACCGGCTACATCATCGCCGCCGAATCGATCGCCTGGTCGATCCTGTCGATCCTGGTCGCCAACGCGCCGCCGCGGCGCGAGCGGCTGATCATCATCGGCGGCGCGGTGATGATCGCGGCCGGCATCGCCGGCTTTGCCTACACGATACCCCTGGGCTCCATCCCGCTCATCCTGATCTGTGCCCTGTTGCAAGGCGGCGGCTTCGGCATCGCCTGGCCGTTCCTGACACGCGTCATCGTCGCCTCCGCCCCGAAGAGCGAGCAGACCATCGCCTCGGCGGCGGTGCCGACCATGCAGCGCATCGGCTACGCCGTGGGTGCAGCCCTTGCCGGCATCGTCGCCAATGCCAGCGGCTTTTCGCAAGGTTTGAACCACGACGCGGCGGCGAATGTCGCGTCCTGGCTGTTTCTTGCCTTCGTCCCGCTCGGCATTGTCGGCTGTCTCGCGGCCTTGCGGGTTTCCAAGCCGCTTGGCCAGCAGCTGGAAGCTACTGGCTAGAAGCGCCCAACCCGCTCATTCGACCTCGCGCAGGCGGTAGCCGACGCCGGTCTCGGTGGTGATGTAGCGTGGCTGGTCGGGGCTCTTCTCGATCTTCTGCCTGAGCTGGCGCACATAGACCCTGAGATACTGCACGTCGGACGAGTCGCCCCAGACCTGCTTCAACAGGAAATGGTGGGTCAGCACCTTGCCGGCGTGCTGCACCAGCATGCGCAGGATGTCGTATTCCTTCGGCGACAGCTTTACCTCCTTGCCCTCGACCTTGACGATGCGCTTGACCAGATCGACGCTGAGATCGCCGGTCTGGAAAATCGGCTTCTCTCCCTGCTGCTGGAACTTGTGGCGGAGCGCCACGCGGATGCGTGCGACCAGTTCGTTCATGCCGAAGGGTTTGGTGACATAGTCGTCGGCGCCGAGCTCCAGGGCCTGGACGATACCGGCCTCGTCGGTCCGGCTGGACAGGATGACCACCGGAATGTCGAGGCCGTCGTCGCGCCATTTGCGCAGCAACTCATGGCCGCTAATGCCGGGCAGGCCAAGGTCGAGCAGGACGAGGTCCGGCTTCTCCGCCTCCATCAGCTCGATGGCCGCCCTGGCATTCGGCGCCTCGCTGATCGCGTAGCCCTGGCTGCCGAGGCCGACGCGCAGCAGCTTGCGGATCGGCGGCTCGTCATCGACGACCAGTATCCTGACGTTCGAGTTTGTCATGCCAGGTCACCCACATCGTCGGTATTCGAAGCGTCGAAGTTGGGCGGATTTGCCGGCTTGGGCATTTTGATGGTGAAGACCGCGCCCGAACCGTCGGTCCGGTTTGCCGCCGTGATCGTGCCACCCATCGCCTCTATGAAGCCGCGGCAGATCGACAGGCCGAGCCCGGTGCCGGCGCGGATCTGGTCGCGCTTGCGCACCCGGTAGAAGGTGTCGAAAATC
Organism: Mesorhizobium sp. M7A.F.Ca.CA.002.04.1.1; assembly: GCF_004022805.1. Classification (NCBI taxonomy): domain Bacteria; kingdom Pseudomonadati; phylum Pseudomonadota; class Alphaproteobacteria; order Hyphomicrobiales; family Phyllobacteriaceae; genus Mesorhizobium; species Mesorhizobium sp. M7A.F.Ca.CA.002.04.1.1. Next base: position 6,310 of record NZ_RZPL01000078.1, read on the forward strand.
CGTTCCAGATCGCCGGGAGGAATGCCCGGCCCTTCATCCATGATCTGCAGCAGGACGGAGCCATTGTCGGTCCAGCCCTGGACGCGGATCGTCGAGCCGGCCGGGGCATATTTCGCCGCATTGTCGAGAAGATTGAACAACGCTTGCTCGAACAGCACCGGGTCGACCTTCAACATCGGCAAATCCCTGGGGATGTCCGTCTCGATCTTGTGCTCGCCGATGATTTTCCTGGCCCTTTGCAGGGCGGAGCCGACGATGTCGCCGACATAGTGAAAGGCGTAGTTCGGCTCCATCGCGCCGGACTCGATCTTGGTCATGTCGAGCAGATTGGCGATGAAGCGGTTCAACCGCTCGGATTCGTCGAGCACCGTCGACAGCAGTTCGGCCCGATCCGGTTCGGGAAGTGCTGCTGAAAAATCCCGCAGCGTGCCGGCGGCGCCCATGATGGCGGCGAGCGGCGTCTTCAGATCATGGGAAATGGAGGTGAGCAGCGCCGAGCGCAGCCTGCGCTCGGCGGCGAGCTTGGCCCGGTCGACGTCGGCGACCAGTTGGATACGCTCGATGGCGACTGCCGCCTGGTCGGCCAGTGCGTCGAGAAGCCGCTGCTGCTCGGGCGTCAGCAACGGTCCCTGCTTGTCGTTGTCGAGGCCGACGACGCCGATGGCCGTGCGCCCGGTCCGCAAGGGCAGATAGAGGCGCTTGGCACCCGGAAGCGTGTCGGCGCCGCGACCTGCGGCACGATTGTGCTCCCAGGCCCAGCGGGCGGCGGCGATGTCGGCTTCGGCCAGCGTGTCATCAGGCGGATAGCCGGCCTTGACGGTGATCGTCCCGTCTTCCGGCAAAAGCAGCACCACGCGCAGCTTCAGCATCGAGGCGATCTGGAAGGCGGTGGCCCAGAGGACGTCGTCCAGCGTCCCGGCGCCGGCGAGCTTCTTCGAAAAGAGGTAGATATCCTCCGTCGCCCGCGCCCGCGAGCGGGCGGCGACCGCCTGGCGCTGCACGCGCGCCGTCAGATTGCTGGCAATGACCGCAACGACGAGAAAGACGCCAAGCGCGACGATGCTCTCCGGATCCCTGATCGTCAGCGTATAGCGCGGCTCCAGGAAGAAATAATTGAAAGCAAGGGCGCTGACGAAACAAGCATACAGAGCCGGCCACAGGCCGCCGGTCACCGCCGATGCCAGCACCCCGATGAGCAGAATGATCGCCAGATTGCGAACGTCGAGAAACTGATCGAGAAGGACGGCGAAGGCGAGCGAGCCGATGACAAAGGCCGTCGCCTTGAGATAGGGCCAGATTTCGAACTGCCACTGCTCGTCGGCCGCCTTGACGCTCCGCGACGCCGCCTCGGTGCCGCGTTCGCTTCCCGAAATGACATGGACGCTGATATCGCCGGCATTGCGGATGAGATCGTAGGTGAGCGAGCCTTCGATCAATTCGCGCCAGCGCGACCGGGTCGGCCTGCCGACGACGATATGGGTAAAATTGTTCGCCGTCGCATAACGCACGATGTCCTGCGCCACATTCTGACCCGGAATGGTCGTCACCTCGGCGCCAAGCTGCTGGGCAAGGCGCAGGTTCGTCGCCAGCCGGTCCTTGTCATTCTCGGGCATGCTGGCCGAGCGCGTGCTGTCGACGTGCAGCGCCGTCCACGGCGCACGCAGCCGGTCGGCCAGCCTGCGCGCATAGCGCACGCGGGCCGCTCCTCCAGGTCGCGCGTCGAGGCAGACGAGGACCCTTTCGCCTGCCGCCCACGGTCCTGGAATGGCGTGCGCCTGCATATGGATGAGCAACTGGTCGTCGACACGCTGCGCGGTGCGGCGCAGCGCCAGTTCCCTGAGCGCCGTCAGATTGCCCGGCGAGAAATAGTTCTCGATCGCGCGCTGCGCGGTGTTGGGGAAATAGACCTTGCCTTCCTCGAGCCGCTTGATCAGGTCGTCGGGGGTGAGATCGATGATCTCGACATCGTCGGCCTGGTCGATGATGGAATCGGGAACCGTCTCGCGAACCCTGACCTTGGTGATCTGGGCGACGACGTCGTTCAGGCTTTCGACATGCTGGATGTTAAGCGTCGTATAGACGTCGATGCCGTGCGTCAGGATCTCCTGGACGTCGAGGTAGCGCTTGGGGTGGCGGCTGCCGGGCGCGTTGGTGTGGGCGAGCTCGTCGACAAGAACCAGCGCCGGGCGCCGGGCGAGGATGGCGTCGATATCCATCTCGTCGAGGATACGCCCCTTGTAGTCGACCTTGCGGCGGGGAATGACCTCATAGCCCTCGACCAGGGCCGTTGTTTCCTTGCGGCCATGCGTCTCGACGACGCCGATCACCACATCCACGCCGTCGGCCAGCCTGGCGCGGCCCGACATCAGCATCTCATAGGTTTTGCCGACGCCCGGTGCCGCGCCGAGGAAAATTCTCAGGCGGCCGCGACCCTCCCGCTCGGCATGGTCAAGCAGTGCGTCGGGCGAGGGTCTGGTGTCGCTGCTTCTGTCGTCAGGCATCGGGATCGATCATGGATGGCGCCGGGGGTACTGTCGATCCCCGGCCGCCGCCATTCACTCTTTCGCTACGTCCAGCGCAAGGTTGAGGCCAAGCACATTGACCACAGGCTCGCCCATGAAGCCGAGTTCCCTGCCCTCGACTTGGGCATCGACAAGCGCCTTGACCCTGGCTTCCTCGATGCCCCTGGCCTTGGCCACCCGAGCGACCTGGAAGTAGGCGGCTTCCGGGCTGATGTCGGGATCGAGGCCACTGCCGGACGTCGTCACCAGATCCATCGGAACAGGCTGGTTCGGGTTTTCCGCTTTCAACTTCTCGGCGTCGCCCTTGATGCGGTCGATCAGCTTGGGACTGGTCGGGCCGAGATTGCTGCCGCTCGAGGAGGCTGCATTGTAGCCGTCGCCGGCAGCCGAAGGGCGGCCGTGGAAATACTTGTCGCTGGCAAACCCCTGGCCGATCGATTCGGAGCCGATGATCTTGCCGTCCCTCTCGACCAGGCTGCCATTGGCCTGCCGCGGAAACAGCGCCTGGGCGATGCCGGTCATGCCCAGGGGATAGATCAGGCCGGTCAGGACCGTGAAGAAGACGATCATGATGATCGCGGGTCTTATCTGGGTGAGCATGGAGATGTTCCTCAAAGCAATTCCAGGAAAAGTGTGAAGCGGTTTTCCCTAGGGAATTGCGTTAAAACAAAGAGTTAAGCGAGGCCAAGCGTGGTGACGATCATGTCGATCGCCTTGATGCCGACGAAAGGCACGATGAGGCCGCCGAGGCCGTAGACGAGAAGATTGCGGCTGAGCAGCGCGCCGGCGCCGATGGCCCGATATTTGACGCCCTTCAGCGACAGCGGGATCAGCGCGATGATGATCAGCGCGTTGAAGATGATGGCCGACAGGATGGCACTCTGCGGCGTCGCCAGATGCATGACGTTGAGTGCCTGCAGCGGACCGGTCGTCTGTCCCGGTGCGACGTAGAAGACGGCGAACATCGCCGGGATGATGGCGAAATATTTGGCGACGTCGTTGGCGATCGAGAAGGTCGTCAGCGAACCCCGCGTCATCAAGAGCGCCTTGCCGATCTCGACGATCTCGATGAGCTTGGTCGGATCGCTGTCGAGATCGATCATGTTGCCGGCCTCGCGGGCGGCGACCGTGCCGGTGTTCATGGCGACACCGACATCGGCTTGCGCGAGGGCCGGCGCATCGTTGGTGCCGTCGCCGCACATGGCAACCAGCTTGCCCTTGGCCTGTTCGTCGCGGATCAGCTTCAGCTTGTCCTCCGGTGTGGCCTGGGCGAGGAAGTCGTCGACGCCGGCTTCCGCGGCGATCGCCGCCGCCGTCATCGGGTTGTCGCCGGTGATCATCACCGTGCGGATGCCCATGCGGCGCAGTTCGGTGAAGCGCTCCCTGATGCCGCCCTTGACGATGTCCTTGAGGTGGATGACGCCGAGCAGGCGGCCGTCGCGTTCGACCGCCAGCGGCGTGCCGCCGGACTTGGCGATCTCGTCGGCGATGGCCTGGAGATCCCTGACGGTATCGCTGCCGGGCCGCGTGGCATGGGCTGCGACCGTCGATTGGTTGACATGGGCAAGCACGGAATCCACGGCGCCCTTGCGCACCGACGAACCATCGATGTCGACGCCGCTCATACGGGTCTGTGCTGTGAAGGGCACGAAGGTGGCGTGCAGCGTTGCCATGTCGCGGGCGCGGATGGCGTATTTCTCCTTGGCCAGCACGACGATGGAACGGCCTTCCGGCGTTTCGTCGGCGAGCGAGGCAAGCTGGGCCGCGTCGGCCAGTTCCTGTTCGGTGACGCCCTTGACCGGGCGGAACTGCGTCGCCTGGCGGTTGCCGAGCGTGATCGTGCCGGTCTTGTCGAGCAGCAGCGTGTCGACGTCGCCTGCGGCTTCCACGGCGCGACCCGACATGGCCAGCACGTTGAATCGCACCAGGCGGTCCATCCCGGCGATGCCGATGGCCGAAAGCAGCGCCCCGATCGTGGTCGGGATCAAGGTGACGAACAGCGCCACCAGAACGGTCACCGAAATGTAGCCGCCCGAATAGGAAGCAAAACTCGGGATCGTCGCGGTGGCCAGCACGAAGATCAGCGTCATGCCGACGAGCAGGATGTTGAGCGCGATCTCGTTCGGCGTCTTCTGGCGCTCCGCACCTTCGACCAGCGAGATCATGCGGTCGAGGAAGGTGTGGCCGGAAGCCGCCGTGATGCGCACGCGAACCCAGTCGGACAGCACCTGCGTGCCGCCGGTGACCGCCGAACGATCGCCGCCGGATTCGCGGATCACCGGCGCGGATTCGCCCGTGATCGCGGCCTCGTTGACCGAAGCGACGCCTTCGATCACTTCGCCGTCGGACGGGATGATGTCGCCGGCCTCGACCAGCACGGCATCGCCGACCTTGAGGCTGGTGCCGGGCACAAGTTTGTATTTGGTGCGGTCTTCACCGGTTAAAAGCTTGGCCTTGGTCTCGGTGCGTGCCTTGCGCAGCGAATCCGCCTGCGCCTTGCCGCGGCCTTCTGCGACCGCTTCGGCGAAGTTGGCGAACAGCACGGTGAACCAAAGCCAGATGATGATCTGCAGCGTGAAGCCGAGATTGCCGCCGCCGGAGACCAGGTCCTTGACGAACAGCACGGTGGTGAGCGCCGAGACGACGGCAACGACGAACATCACCGGGTTCCTGGCCAGCGTGCGCGGGTCGAGCTTGCGGAAGGCGCCGCCGATGGCGGGAAGCAGGATGCTGGCATCCATGATGCTGGCTGATTTCGAGTTGCTCATTTTGAAGCTCCGGCTTCGGTGTTGTTGGACGGCACCGGATGATCGGATGCCGAAAAGAGATGGGGCGGCCCGTAGGCCAGCAGCCAGAGGACGAGCATGACTGCCGCAAGGCCGAGAAACGTCGACAGGGTCGGGAAAGGAGGAGGTCCCTCCTCCTTTCCGTGATCGTCCCTGTGGGCGACCTTGCGGCGCATGGCATTGAACCACGACATGGCGGTCTCAGAAGGTCTGCCCGTGAGCCATCGCCAGGTGCTCGATGATCGGCCCGACGGCGAGCGCGGGGAAGAAGGTGAGGCCACCGACGATCAGGATGACGCCGATCAGCAGCCCGACGAACAGCGGGCCGTCGGTCGGGAAGGTGCCGGCGGAGGCCGGAACCGTTTTCTTCGCCACCAGCGAGCCGGCAATGGCCAGCGCCGAGATGATGACCAGGAAGCGGCCCATCAGCATGCCGATGCCGATGGTGATGTTGTACCAGGGCGTGTTGCCGCTGAGGCCGCCAAAGGCCGAACCGTTGTTGGCCGCCGCCGACGTGTAGGCATAGAGGACCTCGGAGAAGCCGTGCGGGCCGGCATTGCCCATCG
>NZ_RZPL01000790.1:0-2486 GCF_004022805.1 Mesorhizobium sp. M7A.F.Ca.CA.002.04.1.1
GGGTATGCAGGATGGAACTATAACGGTCCACTTCACGTTTTTTCGAACCGCCTCGCCTTTGCCGTGTTTGCTGGTATTCTTTGAGTCGTGAGGCGTCGGGCTATCTGCCCGCTCCACAGCATGATCCCGAAACATGGAATCCCTTTCGGAACAGATCATGCTCAAAGGGATAGGGCCGCATCCCGGTTTCGGGATGCCATAGGCTCAAGGAAGGGCCGATGACGCAACGACCCACCTTCAGCAGCGATCGCGGCCTCGCCGGGCGGCTGGCTTTGAGCAGGCTGGCCACGCGGGTCTCGATGGTGGTCGAGCGCGGCTGGCCGTTGCTGCTTCCCCTCGTCATCGTTGCCAGCCTGTTCCTCAGCATCTCCTGGCTCGGGCTATTCTCCCGGCTGCCGGATATGGCGCGCATCGGCCTGGTCGCTGCCTTTGCCATAGCAGCACTGGCCGCGCTTTATCCCCTGCGTTTCTTCCGCCTGCCGGGCGCCGGCGAAATCGACCGCCGCATCGAGGCAGCCAATCAACTGTTGCACAGCCCGGTGCTGGTGCAGACCGACCGGCCAAGCGGCCGGGAAAGCAGCTTCTCGCAGGCGCTATGGCGCGAACACCAGAAGCGCATGGCCGGAAAGCTCGACAACCTCGGCGCCGACCTGCCGCGCACGCGCGTGCCGGAGCGCGACCCTTGGGCCCTGCGCGCGGTGGCGGCACTTTTGCTCGTTACCGCCTTCGCCTTCTCCTTCGGGCCGACGGGCGGCAGGATCAGCGACGGCTTCAATGCCCATGGCGCGCGCGATATCGTGCCGCCGCGCATCGACGCCTGGGTGACGCCGCCGTCCTACACCGGCAAGCCGCCGATCTTCCTGACCGCCGACGCCAACCAGGCCATCCCGACCTTTACGGTTCCCGAAGGCAGTGACGTTTCGCTGCGCGTGACGGGCGGCTCAGGCGAGGAAACGCTCGGCTACGCCGACAAGAATGGCAATTCCCGCGCCATCGACCCGGCTGCGCCGCAGGCCGCCGCCAAGCCGGCTGCAAGCCCGGCGACGCCGTCCAAGGTGCGCCAGTTCACCAGCAAGCTGACCGGCGACGGCACGCTGACGCTGACGTCGGGCGAGGACCAGCTCGGCCGCTGGGCCTTCGCGGTCGTACCGGACAAGCCGCCGCAGATCCGCTTCGTCGGCGAGCCCAAGCGCGCCGCCAACGGCGCCTTCGAGCTCAACTACCAGATCGACGACGACTATGGCGCCGCCACCGCCAAGGCGGTGCTCGCGCTTGCCGATCCGCAGGCGCCGAATGCGCGTCCACTGTACGGTGCACCTGAAATGCCGCTGACGCTGCCGCGCCGCGGCGGCAAGTCGAACGCCGCCAGGACCTCGAAGGACCTGACCGAGCATGTCTGGGCCGGCAGCAGCATCAAGCTGACGCTGGTCGCCACCGACGATGCCGGGCACACCGCATCGAGCGAAACCAAGACGCTGCTGATGCCGGAGCGGCCTTTCGCCAATCCGCTGGCACGCGCCGTGATCGAACAGCGCCGCCTGCTGGCGCTCGACGCCAACGCCAAGCCGCGCGTGCTCGACCTGATGGACGCCATCACGCTGCGGCCGGAAGACACCTTCGACAACATGTCCCACTACCTCGCCATCATGAGCGCCCGCACCCGGCTGAAGATGGCCGACAGCGACGATCAATTGCGCAGCGAGGTCTCCTATCTCTGGGAAATCGCGCTCGGCATCGAGGAAGGCAATCTTTCGGCCGCCGAAAAGCGGCTGCGCCAGGCGCAACAGGCGCTGCAGGACGCCATCAAGAATGGCGCCAGCGACGCTGAAATCGAAAAGGCGATGAAGGAACTGCGCGAGGCGATGAACCAGTTCCTGCAGGAATTCGCGGAGCGCGCCAAGCAAAATCCCAACGCCCCGCAGATGCAGCAGAATGGCCAGGAACTGCGCCAGAGCGACATCGATCGCATGATGGACCAGATCGAGAACCTGGCGAAGTCCGGTGATCGCGACAAGGCCCAGCAATTGCTGTCGCAACTGCAGGACATGATGAACAATCTGCAGGCCGGCCGTCAGCAGCAAGGCGGCCAGCAGGACAGCGAGATGCGCCAGCAGATGGACAAGTTGGGCGAGATCCTGCGCCGTCAGCAGGAGATGATGAACGACACCTTCCGCATGGATCAGATGCAGCGCGGCGAGCGCCAGCGCGGGCAGAACCGTGACGAGCAGCTCGGCGAAGGCGGCCAGGACGAGGACAGACCCGGCGTCGGCGAAGACCGCGATCCGCTCGCCCGGCAAAAGCCGATGACGCCCCAGGAATTCGCCGATGCGCTGAAACAGCTGCAGCAGGGCCAGGGCCAGTTGCAGAGCGACCTCGAACAGCTGAAGAAGGGCCTCGAAGGCATGGGTATGGAGCCCAATGAAGGATTTGGCGAGGCCGGCAAGTCCATGGGCAATGCCGAACAGGCACTCGGCGAGGGCGAAGGC
>NZ_RZPL01000791.1:0-2484 GCF_004022805.1 Mesorhizobium sp. M7A.F.Ca.CA.002.04.1.1
GACATCGGCGCCACCACGGATGCAATCCGCCGGCTGGGCGTTGGCAAGCCTGTCGCTCGCCACACTGCTGTCGTCGCTGGGAACCAGCATTGCCAGCGTCGGGCTGCCGTCGCTGATGCAGAATTTCGGCGCGACGTTCCAGGCCGTGCAATGGGTTGTTCTGGCCTATCTCCTCGCCATCACCACACTGATCGTCAGCGCCGGCCGGCTGGCCGACATGTTCGGGCGCCGACCGTTGCTGCTTGGGGGCATCGCGCTGTTCACGTCCGCATCGGTGCTCTGCGGCCTGGCGCCGACACTCTGGCTGCTGATTGCCGCACGCGCCGTGCAGGGACTTGGCGCAGCGCTGATGATGGCGCTGACGCTGGCCTTCGTCGCCGAAACCGTGACCAAAGACAGAATCGGCGGCGCCATGGGCCTGCTCGGCGCCATGTCCGCGATCGGCACGACACTTGGCCCCTCGCTCGGCGGCCTTTTGATCACCGGCTTCGGCTGGCGGGCGATCTTCCTCGTCAATGTCCCGCTGGGAGTGCTCACCTTCGCTCTTGCCTGGCGTGCCCTGCCGGCACGCAATAAAACCGCGCGGCTCGACCGAGGCACGTTCGATGTCGTGGGCACCGCCCTGCTGGCCCTGACGTTGGCCGCCTATGCGCTGGCGATGACGCTGGGCAGAGGCAATTTCGGCACGCTCAACATCGGCCTGCTGATCGCCGCAGGCACCGGCGTTTTTCTTTTCGCCGCCGCGCAGGCGAGAGTGAAAAACCCCTTGATCCGGCTTGCCAGCTTCCGCGATCTCCAGCTGAGTGCCAGTCTCGCCATGAGCCTCGTCGTCGCCACGGTGATGATGGCGACGCTGGTTGTGGCTCCGTTCTACCTGTCGCGCGGGCTCGGGCTGGATGCTGCAATGGTGGGTGTGGTGCTGTCGACCGGCCCGCTCGTCTCGACCTTGTCGGCGCTGGTGGCCGGACGCCTGACCGACCGCTTCGGCGCTCATAGGATGATGGTCGCAGGCCTGCTCAGCCTCACGACAGGCACGTTCCTGCTGTCGCTCGCCGTGACCAGATTCGGCATTGCCGGCTATGTCGTTGCGATCACCGTCACCTGCATCGGCTACGCGCTGTTCCAGACGTCGAACAATGCAGCCGTCATGACCGGCGTTGACGCGGGTCAGCGCGGCGTCGTCTCCGGTCTGCTCAACCTTTCGCGCAATCTCGGGCTCATCACCGGCGCCTCGTTGATGGGCGCCATATTCGCCGTCGCATCGGCCGAAGGGCACGAAGGCATTGGTCTTCTGAGTTCCGAGGCCGCCGCCCGGGGAATGCAGGTCACCTTTCAGACGGCGACGGTGCTGGCGCTGGCTGCGCTGTTCCTCGCACTGCTCTCGGCCCGCGCCACAGGCCGCGCAGAATCCAGGGCTTCGTGACGCGCACACCGCTCAGAGAGTAGAATTCCAAACAGGCTCAGGCACCTGCCCGCTTGCGGCGTTCATAGAGCATGACCAGCGTTTCCGCCGTCAAGGCAGGCTTTTCCTCGCCTTCGATCTCGACCGTGTTGGCCGCCTTCATCAGATACTGGCCCGGGCCCCTGTCCTCCATGGACAGCAGCGTGATGCGCAGTCTGATGCGGGCGCCGACCCTGACCGGCGCCAGGAAGCGTACTTTGTCGAAGCCATAATTGAAGGCGGCCTGCGTATTCTCGGGCACGATGCCCATGCCGAGCGCCAGCGCGCCGATGATCGACAGCGTCAGATAGCCATGCGCGATCGTCGTGCGGAACGGGCTTTGCCGCCGCGCCCTTTCAGGGTCGACATGAATCCATTGATGGTCGCCGGTGCATTCAGCGAACTGATCGATGCGGTTCTGGTCGACCGTCGTCCACTCCGACACGCCGAGTTCCAGCCCGGCCATCGTCCTCAACTGCTCGTAGGTAGGCGGCGTTTTAGGCCGTATTTCGTTCATTCCTGGTTTCCCGATCGCTTCCAGAGCCTCCGGACCACGAACTGACGGCCTCTGTCAATTCGCTCTACACGAATCCGTTCCGTCGATTTCGGCCGCAATCGTGCCACGCCGCCGGCGCAGTCGCAGGCCAACTCGGGCTTTCCGGTCTTCAGGGCGGCCGGCAGCCATGAACCGGTCCCGGCCACATCCGCTACTTCTTCTCGTAGCCGGCGCGGATTTCCTCCATCGCCTCCTTGATGCGGGTGCGCAGGATGTCGACCGATTCGGCACCGGATTTCTTGACCAGTTCAGCCACTTCGCCGGCATTTTTCAACGCGGCCTCGAAGGACTTTCTGGCAAACTCCGTCTGTTTGGCCATCAGTTCCTGCGGATTGCCCGGCGCCCTGTAGCTTTGCGCCATATCGGTGACCTCGCGCAGCGTATCCTGCAGCATCTCGCGCTGCCGGGACAACAGCGAGGTGGCGCCGGCGGCACCGGCTCGTGCCGATTTCTCCAGCGCTTCGAGGTTCTTGCGATGATGGGCGAG
>NZ_RZPL01000792.1:0-2483 GCF_004022805.1 Mesorhizobium sp. M7A.F.Ca.CA.002.04.1.1
GGGATTTCACTGCAGAAGTCCGGAGCCATGAAGTGACTGACGAAATCCAAAATACGGCCACCGCGCTGATGGAGCTTACCGCCGATATCGTTGCGGCTTATGTGAGCAAGAATTCAGTGCCGGTCTCCTCATTGCCGGACCTTATTGCCAGCATCAATTCGTCATTAGCGCGTATCGGCCAGCCGTCCGAACCGGAAAAACCCGACCAAGTTCCCGCGGTCAACCCCAAGCGCTCAGTCACTCCAGACTACATCGTCTGCCTCGAAGACGGCAAAAAGTTCAAGTCCCTCAAGAGACACTTGAACACGCATTTTGGACTGACGCCCGACGCCTATCGCCAAAAATGGGGCCTCTCCAACGATTACCCCATGGTCGCGCCTAACTATTCAGCCAATCGCTCCAGATTGGCAAAATCGATTGGCCTCGGTCGCACAGCAGCCGCGCCCAAGAAAGCAGCAGCCAAGAAGTCAAAGACGCGCTAGCAAAACATTTGGCAGCTTCGCAAAGGATCGAAAATTGAATCGCGATCGCTATTCCCATCGCCGCAGCTCGCGGCCAAGACGCGGCCGGGTTTCAATTATGCGCAAGCGTTTCTTTTCACATAAATCATTAGCCGCGATCCTGGTGATCACGCTAGCAGTGGGCGCTTATGTCACCTCCTACTTTACAGGGTGGGGCAACCAGATCGCGGGACCCAATACAGCAAGCGCACTCGGGTCAAAACCGAAGCCTATCGTCGGCGTAGCGTCCATCGTTGACGGGGACACGATCGAGATCCACGGACAGCGTATTCGTTTCAATGGCATCGACGCACCTGAAAGCAGCCAAAACTGCAGCGACGCAAGCGGGCAAGAATACCCATGCGGCCGCAAATCCGCAGAAGCACTGGACATCTTCCTCAGTCAATCCCGACCCATCCAGTGCAACTTTGTTTCGTGGGATCGTTACAACCGCTTCGTTGGTGATTGTCAGCGGGCGGACGGTGCTAGCATTGCGTCTTGGATGGTCGAACAGGGTTATGCCCTGGATTGGCCTCGATACAGCCATGGTAGTTACGCGTCACAACAGGCAGATGCCCAAAGGGCCAAGATTGGCATCTGGGTTGGCACTTTCACAGCCCCTTGGGATTGGCGAGCAACACATGCAGCCAACAATAAACCCGGTAATGACACATCCTACGGCCTTACAGGCCGTCGCCAAATAGCTCAGAGCTATTCGTGTCAACCGCGTCGCTATTGTAAGCAAATCTCCTCATGCGATGAGGCGCGCTGGTATCTCAATAACTGTAGCTGGGGACCCAAATTGGACCGGGACGGCGACGGAATTCCGTGCGAAGGCATTTGCTGACCAAGCCAATTCCTTAGCGCGCTTTCAGCAAGCCGGACTGGCCACCAGCGTTTCGGTGCATTTGCGCGAGTGCCAATAGAGCCTGGCAAAAGGGCTGGCTGACGTTTGTCTTGGAAAATTCCACCAGCTCGTTGAGCCCGGATGGGCTAGAAAACCGCAAGGCTTCGTAGCGACAGACAGGGATCTGCCGATTATCTCTGAAGCGTTTGTCGGGTCCGCCATTCTTATTGGGATGAGCCCAGGTATAGCTCACGATCTCAGCATCAGATGGAACTTTGCCGGTCTCAATAAAATTGCTGGGGGCAAATTGCGTCCTGAGGTCTCCATACCCAACGGCACCGTACTGGTTTCCGTCCTTCACCAAAATCATGTCTGGCATGAAATAAAGGATTTGCCGGCCGACGTGTATCGACGGTGGTGTGACATTGCTGCGAACAACCGTCGGCAAGGAAGCTTGGAGCGTCGTCGACTTTTTATCGACCAACATCGTGGCTCCCGCATTGCGCTTCCAAGTCGTCAGATCCTCTATCTTGCCACCAGCCGCGACATGCCAACTCGCCGCGCAGCGTGTGAGCGTGTCAAAGGCGGCGACAAGTCGCCCGTAGGCCGCCTCCGCGTCCTGCTCCAAATCATAGTAGAGCACGCTCACCCGGCGGTAGCTGTCCAACCAGTTGCCAATAAGCATGCCCGGCAAAAAGGCAGCAATACCGATCAGCGCCACCCCACCTCCCAGCATTGCGCCTGCGATCAATCCGGCGATCCCAAACAGCACGGCCAGGATGAGCGACATTCGCGTCTGCGATTGCCTCGCATTGATTTCATCAAGCACATTGGCAAATGTCTCATCACGCATCTCGATCACATCGGCGGACTCGATTTCTCTCATCACGACGCCACCGCTGACATATTCCACGGGTGAGGATGTTGGATGGGGCTTTGGCCCAGATGGGAATTCAGACAGTTGCAGCGTCTGCTTGGCGCTGCGCTTTCCCAAAGTGCCTCGGTAGTAGAGACCGCCGACGCCTGCATGAATATAATGCCCTCGTGGGCCAGTCCCGATACGAAGACCTTGCACGCCAACGGACGCGCCAACCCCGCCAGACGAGAAGTTAAAGCGGAAAGGTCCCGCACTAATC
>NZ_RZPL01000793.1:0-2467 GCF_004022805.1 Mesorhizobium sp. M7A.F.Ca.CA.002.04.1.1
GCACCAAACACTATACGATCGGCCTCAAGGACGACTCGGTCAAGTTGCTGAAGACCGCTGCGATCCCGGACAATGTCTGGACGGAAATCCAGGCGCTGCGCGAGGACGTCATTTCCGGCAAGATCAAGGTCGAGCCGGTCTATGACGCGGCCGCCGTAAGGGCACTGATGACCAGCGTCGCCCAGTAAGGCGATCATGGTCGGCTGCCGGAGGGGTGATCCGTTCACCCCTCCGGACGATTCCTGTTTTTTGGTGCTGGGCTTCATGAGCGGTTTTTCTTCATCGTCCGTTGCCGGGCGCGACATCGTCGCGCTTGAAGGCGTGACCAAACGGTTCCCCGGCATCGTTGCCAATGACAGCGTCGACCTGTCGATCCGCCCGGGCGAAGTGCATGTGCTGCTGGGCGAGAACGGCGCTGGAAAATCGACATTGATCGGCATGTTGTCCGGCCTGCAGCAGCCTGACGAAGGACGCATACTGGTCGACGGCAAACCGACGCCGATCACCTCGCCACGCCATGCGCTGGCACTCGGCATAGGCACCGTATTCCAGCACATGATGCTGGTGCCGACGCTGACGGTGGCGGAGAACCTCCTGCTTGGCGGGCCGTGGTGGCAGCGCCCCAGGACCGAGGAACTGGCGGCGCGCGTCGCCGAGATCACCGGCACGCTCGGCATCACCGTCAAGCTTCAAGCCAAGGTATCGGAGTTGTCGCTCGGCGAGCAGCAGCAGGTCGAGATCCTGCGCGCGATGCTGCGCAACAGCCGGCTGCTCATCCTTGACGAGTCCACCTCCATGCTGACGCCGAAAGGTATCGACGAACTGGGCGCGCTGATGCGCCGCCTTGTCGAGCAGGGCCTTGCGATCGTCTTCATCACCCACAAGCTCAAGGAGGCGGCTGCCTTCGGCGACCGCATCTCGGTGCTGAAGCTTGGCCGCAAGGTCGGCGAGATTCCACCCGAGCGGTTTCGCACGCTGGGCGAACAGGAGATCGTCTCGGAGATCGTGGAATTGATGTTCGGCAAGCAGAAGGATGACCCGGAAGCCGTCGAGCGTCCTGTCCGCACTGCCCGCGCCGGCGCTGCCCCGCTGCTTCAGGTGACGGACCTGGCGGTAGCGGCGACGGACACTGCGCCGGGCCTGTCGTCCATCTCCTTCGTCATCCGCCCGGGCGAGATCCCCGGCATCGCCGGCATCGACGGCAACGGCCAGAAGCAGCTGGCGGAAGCGCTGGCCGGCCAGCGTACAGCCACAAGCGGCTCGGTGCGGCTGGACGGCGCCGCCATCGAGACGCTGAGCGTCGGCGAGCGCCGCCGGCGCGGCCTTCGCTACCTGACCGACGACCGACTGGGCGAGGGCACTGTCGGCACCTTCCCGGTCTCGATCAATTTCTTCCTCAAGCAGGTCGGCGCGGCCCCGTTCTGGCGCAACGGCGTCGAGCAGCGCGCGGAGATCGACAAGCGCGCCGCGCAGCTCGTGCGCGAATACGACGTGCGCACGCCGAGCCTGAAGACGCCCGTCGCGCGGCTGTCCGGCGGCAACATCCAGAAGGTGCTTCTGGCAAGGGAACTGGCTGAAGGCGCCAAGGTGGTGATCTTCAACAAGCCGACCTATGGGCTCGATCTCACCAACACATTGGCGTCGCGCCAGCGCATTCGCGATACGGCGGCGCGTGGCCTTGCCGTGCTGCTGATCTCCACCGACCTCGAGGAATTGCTTGGTATGTGCGACCGCATCGCCGTCATCGCCGACGGCGCTTTGGTCGGCACCGTCGAGAACGTAGACGACGCCCGCACAAAGGTCGGTCGCCTGATGATCGGACTTGCCGCATGAGCATCGACACCGCACCCACGGTCAGCGCCACCGCACTCGATGCCACGAGCGGGGCAGCGACGCGCCGCGACATCCTGCATCGGCTGCTGATGACGCTCGGCCCGATCCTTATCGCGCTGGTCATAGCCGGCTGTATCCTGCTTGCCGTCGGCGTCGACCCGCTGGCCTATTATGGCTTCGTGCTGGAGAAGGGACTGTTCTCGCCGCTCGGCATCCAGCAGACACTGACGCGCATGGCGCCGCTGCTGTTTCTCGCCGCCGGCCTGATCGTCGCCTTTCGCGCCGGCATGTGGAATCTGGGCGGCGACGGCCAGTTCCTGCTTGGCGCGGTGACGGCGGCTGCCAGCGCTCCCGTGTTCGTGCAGATCATGCCAGCCTGGCTGGCGCTGGTCTGCTCGTTCCTCATCGCCATGGTGGTGGCGATGATCTGGTCGCTGGTGCCGGCGCTGCTGCGTGCCTATCAGGGCGTCAACGAGATCATCACCACCCTGATGATGACGTTCCTCGGCACCTCGCTCGCCAATGTGCTGGTCAAGCTGGCGTTTCGCGACCCAAGCACGACCGTGCCGCAGACGCGCACGCTGCCGGTGGAGGACCGGCTGCCGCGCCTGTTCGAAACGACCATCACCAGTGG
>NZ_RZPL01000794.1:0-2462 GCF_004022805.1 Mesorhizobium sp. M7A.F.Ca.CA.002.04.1.1
ATGTTCGATTCGGGCATCGGCGGGCTCACCGTACTGCGCGAGGCGCGCGTGCTGATGCCCGACCGCCGTTTCATCTATGTCGCCGACGACGCTGCGTTTCCCTATGGCGCCTGGGAAGAGCCGGCGCTGAGGGTGCATATCCTTGAATTGTTCGGCAAACTGCTTGAGCGGTTTGCGCCGGCCATTTCGGTCATCGCCTGCAACACCGCCTCGACGTTGGTGATCGACGCGCTGCGCGACAGATTTCCCGAGCATCCTTTTGTCGGCATGGTGCCTGCGATCAAGCCGGCGGCGGAACGCACGCGCTCAGGGCTGGTTTCGGTGCTGGCGACGCCTGGCACCGTCAAGCGCCAGTACACGCGCGACCTGATCAGCAAATGGGCGCAGAAATGCCATGTCCGCCTGGTCGGCAGCGACAGGCTGGCGGGACTGGCTGAGATCTACATGCGTGAGGGCTTCGTCGATGAGGAGGCGGTGCGCGCCGAGATCACGCCATGCTTCGTCGAACGTGATGCGCTGCGTACGGATATCGTCGTGCTCGCCTGCACACACTACCCCTTTCTGGCCAATCGTATGCGCAAGACGGCGCCTTGGCCGGTCGACTGGCTCGACCCCGCCGAAGCGATCGCGCGCCGGGCGCTGTCGCTTCTCGCCGACATCGATCCGAGCGGTCGTGGCGAGATGTTGCCTGAAGGGCCCGACCTTGCCGTCTTCACATCGAAAAGAGCCGATTTCCCCACCCGCCGCCTGATGCAGGGGTTCGGGTTGGCGATGTCGTGATTGCGAAGCGGAACATCACGGCAGTCGTTGCGTTTTTCTCCTGATGCCAACGGGAGAAAGAGCCATGCCAGCCACCTCGAAAGCCCAGCAGAAAGCCGCCGGCGCGGCTCTGTCGGCCAAGCGCGGCGAGACCAAGAAGAGCGAACTCCAGGGCGCTTCCAAGGGAATGTACGAATCGATGAGCGAAAAGCAGCTCGAGGAATTCGCCGAGACGAAGCGCAAGGGCCTGCCGGAGAAGAAGTCGAAAGGCTAGAGTGCAGTCCGCCGTTCAAGGGAAACGCCGAAGAACACGAGCCGGAATCAAAAGCCCGCGGCCAAACCGCAGGCTTCGAAATGATGTCGGCCGCCTGATTGCAGCCTACCAGCGCCCTCTGCACTGCTTGATCTTGTAGCGGATGACCTTCTTGTGGCCGTGCCGCCAGATAATTTTCTTCTTGATCACGATGCGGCAAGCCTGGTGGTGCCGGTGCCCTTGCCAATGCCTGGCCTCAGCCGGCTCCGGTGTCATGACCGCCATGGATCCCGCCAACACAGCGGCTCCTGTCAGGGTAAGGAAGAATTTCTTCATGCGAATGTAGCTCCTCTGCTCCGGTCCCTTCCTGATGCCGCTGGCGCAACCTCCCGCCACATCCGGCACTGTACTCAACCCAGAGACGCTATATCGTCGCCATGGCCTACGCCAGCCACAAGCTTGACACCGGTTAAATCTCCGTTTAATCAGCGCGCTAACACCGGGCCGCAATGCCCGGTGGTTTTCTTTATGTGCGCAAGATGCGTGGAAATCCAATTCTACTATCTTGTTTGAACTGACGTGTCCCGTGGGTTTTCCGCCGCGTTGCGTGGGAAAACCCTGTCAGGTCTCGAAAACGGAGGCCAGAGGAGGGCGCGTTTCCTTCACCCGGACCATGAGGTTCCGGGTGTGTTGTTTTGAAAAGGGAATGCGATGAGCAAGCGCGAATCCGCGAAGTACAAGATCGACCGCCGTCTCGGCGAAAACATCTGGGGCCGCCCGAAGTCCCCGGTCAACAAGCGTGAATACGGCCCCGGCCAGCATGGCCAGCGCCGCAAGGGCAAGCTTTCCGATTTCGGCCTGCAGCTGCGCGCCAAGCAGAAGCTGAAGGGGCACTATGGCGACGTTTCGGAAAAGCAGTTCCGCAAGGTTTATGAAGAGGCTGACCGCCGCAAGGGCGACACCTCGGAGAACCTGATCGGCCTGCTCGAGTCGCGTCTCGACGCGGTCGTCTACCGCGCCAAGTTCGTGCCGACCATTTTCGCCGCCCGTCAGTTCGTCAACCACGGTCACGTCAACGTCAACGGCAAGCGCGTCAACATCGGCTCGTACCGCTGCAAGCCGGGCGATGTCGTCGAAATCCGCGAAAAGTCCAAGCAGCTGGTCATCGTTCTGGAAGCGGTCGGTCTCGCCGAGCGCGACGTGCCGGACTACATCGAAGCCGATCACAACAAGATGGTCGCGACCTTCTCGCGCATCCCCGGCCTGGCGGACGTTCCGTTCGCCGTGCAGATGGAACCGAACCTGGTCGTCGAATTCTATTCGCGCTAAACGAGCGCGTTCTGCGACATCCTGCGAAGGCCGCCCGTCGAGGCGGCCTTTTCTTTGTCGGTCATGTCCGCTAATCCGGCGCTCTGGGCCATTGAAAGCGACATGCCATGAACATGCTCTG
>NZ_RZPL01000795.1:0-2460 GCF_004022805.1 Mesorhizobium sp. M7A.F.Ca.CA.002.04.1.1
TACCTATCATGTGAAACCGAAAGCAAGGTGACGCCCATGGGCGCTGATGCCAAGACTGCCATGAAAGTCGATATGACCGAGGCCGCCGCCAAGCGGATCGCCAGGATTGGCTCGAACGAAGCCGGCAAGACGGCGCTGCGCGTTTCGGTCGAAGGCGGCGGCTGCTCGGGCTTTTCCTACAAGTTCGATCTGGTCGATACGCGCAACGACGACGACGTAGCCATCGAGAAGGACGGAGCCACGGTGCTGATCGACGATTTGTCGCTGGTCTATATGGGCGGATCTGTGATCGATTTCGTCGACGATCTGATGGGCCAGTCGTTCCAGATCCGCAATCCGAACGCCGTCGCCTCCTGCGGCTGCGGCACGAGTTTCTCCATATAGAATGCCTGCCATCGGTGCGGTCCGTCAGATCGCGCTGTCGGCTGGCCGTGACCTCGACGTGACGCTGGCTTTCTGGCGCGACGTGCTGGGCATGGCTGTCCATGCACGCTTCGATCCGCCGGGCATCGCCTTCATCATGGCCGGAGAAATCAGGCTGCTGTTCACCGACGGCGTACCGGCCGGAACCGTCTATCTCGACATATCGGGCCTTGATCAGTTCCATGCCTCGGCTGCTGCCGCCGGCGTGCCTTTCACCGCGCCGCCAACGCTTGTCCATCGCGACACGGACGGCCAGTTCGGTCCAGCGGGGGAAAGCGAATGGATGGCCTTCCTAAAGGACCCGGCTGGCAATACGATCGGCCTCGTCGAACGCCATCCGCCGCAAGAGCCCAACTGAACAGCACGAGACCGCCATGAAAATCGTCACCTGGAACATCAACGGTGTCCGCGCCCGCATCGGCAACCTCACCCATTGGCTGACCGAGAGCGCACCCGACATCGTCTGCCTGCAGGAGATCAAGACGGTCGACGAGCAGTTCCCGCGCGCCGAGATCGAGGCGCTTGGCTACAATGTCGAAACCCATGGCCAAAAGGGTTTCAACGGCGTCGCGCTGTTGTCGAAGCTGCGCTTCGACGAGGTGATCAGGGGCCTGCCCGGCGACGATGCCGATGAACAGGCGCGTTTCATCGAAGGCGTTTTCTCAACCGACAAGGGCGCCTTGCGTGTCGCCTCGCTCTATCTGCCGAACGGCAATCCGATCGATGACGAGAAGAAGTTTCCTTACAAGCTGTCCTGGATGGCGCGGCTTGAGCGCTGGGCCGAAGAACGGCTGAGACTTGAGGAGGCTCTGGTGCTCGCCGGCGACTACAACGTCATTCCCGAGCCGATCGACGCGCGGTTTCCGGAGAATTGGCTGGGCGACGCCCTGTTCCAGCCGCAGACGCGACAGGCCTTCCGTCGGCTGCTCAATCTTGGTTTCACCGAGGCGGTGCGCGCGGTCACCGACGCGCGCGACACCTATACGTTCTGGGACTATCAGGCCGGCGCCTGGCAGAAGAACAACGGCATCCGTATCGACCACCTGCTTTTGTCGCCGGAAGCCGCCAACCGATTCTCATCGGCCTCTATCGAAAAGCATGTGCGCGCTTGGGAAAAACCATCCGACCATGTCCCGGTGGCGATCGATCTCGCGCTTCAGCCGGCTTGAGAGAACCCTCGCCGGGCCCGTCTGCGCTGAACCCTCATATCGCCACATTTCGCGCCGTTCATTGCAGACCAGCATGGCGGCTGGGGTTCCATGAGCGCACGATTTCATCTTTGTCCCATTGGCCTGGCATTTGCCATGGCCGTTCCTGGTACGGCATTTGCCGACCAGGAATGCCTGGCCAATGGAAAATCCTACCAGATCGGTCAGGTCGCCTGCCTGACGGTGGCCGAGCAGAGCCATCTGGCCCGCTGCGATATGGTGCTCAACAACACCTCGTGGACGAAGATCGGGGATAGCTGCCCGGAAAACACGCTGGCGCCACACCCCCATGTCACGCCGATCTCGACGCCGGCGCCCAGCATGGTGCCGACGGAGCCGATCGCGAACTGAGCCAATCTCCCGCTTCGTGGGGGAGATCGGCAGTTCAGCCGCCAGCAAAACTACTGGTCCGCGTTGTTGCCCTTGGTGAGGATATCATCGGCCAGCGAGATCGCGGTGCGGCGGTCGGCCTCGCCGGCGGTGGCAAATGCCTCTTCCTGCATGCCGCGGATCCAGGGCTGGTCAGCGGGCGAAGCGCGTTCGAGCGCTGCCGTCATCATCGCCAGGCCGCGAACGATCTTGCCGCTCTGGAACAACAGATGGCCCAGCGTCGCCTGGGCGCCGGCATGGCCTTTCTCGGCGGCGAGTTGGAACCAGCGCCCGGCCTGCTTGACGCTGGCCTTCACCCCGCCCTCGCCCTTCAGGAACATCTGCCCCATCTCGAACTGTGCGTTCGGGTTGCGGTAGTTGGCAGCCGCGCGCATGTAGTATTCCTGGGCCGCCACCTCGTTCTCGGTGACCGGGCTGCCGGGAATGCCCGTGCGCAAAT
>NZ_RZPL01000796.1:0-2457 GCF_004022805.1 Mesorhizobium sp. M7A.F.Ca.CA.002.04.1.1
AGTTCGGCGCGCCGGGCGTCGGCACGCGCGACCGCGATTCCTTCCTCGCCGGCATAGACGGCCTGCTCTATGGCGACACGCCGGAAGAAGGCTATGTACGCGGCGAAACCTTCCTGCATCCGGGCCTTGGCGTTTCGTTCACGGTACCGGACGGCTTCATCATCGACAATTCGGCGGCAGCGGTGACGGCCACCGGCCCCGGCGACATAGCGATCCGTTTCGATGGCGTGTCGATCGACAAGAACCGGGCGCTGACGGACTATATCCGCAGCGGCTGGGTGGCTGGTCTCGTCGACAGCAGCGTCAGGCAGGAAACCATCAACGGCAACGAGGCAGCGACCGCGCATGCCGGCGCCGAAGGCTGGCAGTTCGACATTGCGGTGATCCGCGCCGGCGGCCAGGTCTACCGGCTGCTGACCGCGGCCCCTTCGGCCAGCACGTCGCTGGACACAATCGCCCGCTCGGTCAGCGGCTCGTTCCGGATCTTGAGTGCCGCCGAAAAGGCGGCGCTGAAGCCGCTGCGCATCCGCGTCGTCACTGTCCAGCCTGGGCAGACGATGGGTTCGCTTTCGGCGCAGATGGTCGGCGTCGACCGTAAGCTCGACCTGTTCCGCGTCCTCAACGCGCTGTCGCCTGGTGCCGCGGTTTCGGCCGGCGACAAGGTCAAGATCGTCACGGACAAGTAGGCACCTGCGGACGCCTGCCGCCGTTCAGGCGGCAGTCGCCATGAACTCCGGATTCTGCTTCACCAACGCGACCTTCAGCTTTTCCATGGCGCGGGCCTCGATCTGGCGGACGCGTTCCTTGGAGATGCCGAGGGTTTCGCCGAGCGCTTCCAGCGTCGCGCCCTCGTCGTTAAGCCGGCGTTCCTCGATGATCCTCAACTCCCGTGCGTTGAGCGCGCGAAGCGCCTCCCTCAGCCAGAGCGAGCGGCGCGCGACATCGATCTTGTCGCCGACGATCTCGTCGGGCAGCGGATCGTCCGAGACCAGGAATTCCATGCGCTCGGTCGAACCCGCATCGTCGGCAACCGGCATGTTGAGTGAGGAGTCGGGAGCCGACAGCCGCGAATCCATCATCGCCACGTCGGCTTCGGAGACGCCGAGTGCTTCCGATACTTCGCGATAGAGCGTTGCGTTTGACAGTGGCTCGGCGCCATTCGCCAGCCGCGCGCGCAGGCGTCGCAGGTTGAAGAACAGCGCCTTCTGCGCCGAGCTGGTGCCGCCACGCACGATCGACCAGTTGCGCAGGATATAGTCCTGCATCGAGGCCCGGATCCACCATGTCGCATAGGTCGAGAACCGCACCTCGCGCTCCGGCTCGAAGCGGGCGGCGGCCTCGAGCAGTCCGACATGACCCTCCTGGACCAGGTCGCCGAGCGGCAGGCCGTAATGGCGGAATTTGGAGGCCATGGAAATGACCAGCCGCATATGCGCGACGGTGATGCTGTGCAGCGCGTTCTGGTCGTTGTCCTCTTTCCAGAGCAATGCAAGCCGATGCTCTTCGTCACGCTCGAGGTAGGGAGCCTTCATCGCCGCGCGGACCATGATCCGTCCTGCCGTGTCTTCCATCATGAGGCGCTCCCTGGGTGGTGCGGATGACTTTGCAAACTTGGCTGGCGCCTGGGTTGAAATGGCGGCGTCGTGCCCTAGAACAGCCAGAACTGCCATGCGCGGGAAAGGTTCCGCGACCGTGGCTGCGGGTATGTGTTGCCTGGCGGACTCCGGGGACTACCCGCGATAGCCGTGATGTCGGCTGGAAAGCGCCAGTTTGAGTATCTGATTTCAGAAACTGATTGTTTTTGGAATTCTGTTCCTTATTTTTTCGACTTGCATCTGTCAGTTTCCAGCGCTCACAATATGCCGGTCGGCCGGCCAAGGACGGGATCACAGAAAAATGAAATGGCTCAAGTCGCTCATCATCGCCGGAACGCTGCAGGCCTTGGCTGTCACCGCAGGCCATGCCGGCGCCAATCTCGACCAGATCAAGCAGGCCGGGGTCATCAAGGTCGGCACGGAAGGCACTTATGCGCCATTCACCTATCATGACACTTCGGGCGCACTGGTCGGCTTCGACGTCGAAATCGCCAAGGCGATCGCCGACAAGCTCGGCGTCAAGGTCGAATTCCTCGAAGGCAAGTGGGACGGGCTGATCGCCGGCCTCGACGCCAATCGCTATGACGCCGTCATCAACGAGGTCGGCATCACCGATGCCCGCAAGGCCAAGTACGACTTCTCCGATCCTTACATCGCCTCCAAGGCGGTGCTGATCGTGCGCGGCGACAACACAGACATCAAGACCTTTGCCGATCTCAAGGGCAAGAAGTCGGCGCAGTCGCTGACCTCGAATTTCGGCAAGCTGGCCGAAACGAACGGCGCCGAGCTGGTCGGCACCGATGGCTTCGACCAATCGATCCAGCTGCTTCTGACAGGCCGTGCCGACGCCACGATCAATGAC
>NZ_RZPL01000797.1:0-2451 GCF_004022805.1 Mesorhizobium sp. M7A.F.Ca.CA.002.04.1.1
CCTATATCCCGGCTCATCCGGCCGATGCACCCGCCCGCACCATCACCAACCGCACTTTTCCGGCGGTCGAACGTTATGGCTTGGTCTGGTCCTCGGAAGAGCCGCGCGGGGAGGTGCCTGAGATTGCCGGCCTCGCCGAAGACAAGCTCCTCGCCTTGCGCGGCATCGCGGTCAACGCGCCGGCCGACAAAGTCGTCGAGAGGCTGAGAGCCTATCGCTTTCAACCCAACGGAGCGATCGACGGCGAGGGCGCCGACATTCTCGTCGAAGCCGCCCAGGATTTCGCTGTGGCGCTTCGCTCGCGAGCCAGCGGCGCCGAGACGCAGGGCGTTTTCTTCGTGCAGCCGGTCGATTCCAACCGTTCGGTGATCCGCGGCGTGCTCGATCAGGAGGCCGAGGGCGCCGCGCGCATTGCCATTCTGCGTCACCACAATGAGCGGCTTTCCAAGCTGCGCGACGAGGTCGAGCGCGACGTGGCGAACGCGCCGGCGCCGGCGCCGCTCGAGCCGGTCTACGAACGGGTCTCGGCCGAACTCGCCGAAATGCCTGAGGTGACCACGCATGGCCGCAAGGCTGCGCTGCGTGTCAGCGTGGCCAGAAAATGGCAGACCGCCGACGGGATCGCAGGCTTCGAGCTTCGTCCGATCAAGGGCATCCTGCCGACGTTCCAGCCTGGAGCTCATATCGACGTCCACATGCCCAATGGCGAGATCAGGCAGTATTCGATCACCAACGGTCCTGGTGAAACCGACAGCTTCACCATCGGCGTCAAGCTGGAACGGGACTCCAAGGGTGGCTCGAAATGCATGCATGAGACGGTGCGAGAGGGCGACGTGCTGGCGATTTCCGAGCCACGCAACAACTTCCCGCTGCGCCGCGATGCGATCAAGACGCTGTTCGTCGCCGGCGGCATCGGCATCACGCCGCTGCTCGCCATGGCGCAGGCGCTGAAGAACCAGGAGCTTGCGCACGAGCTGCATTATTTCGCGCAAGGCGAGGAACACCTCGCCTTTGCCGATCGGCTGAAGCATCTCGGCGATGCGCTGAAGCCGCATCTCGGCCTCTCGCCCGACGCGACCGGCGCCGAGCTTCGACAACTCCTCGCCGGTTATCGCAATGGCATGCATCTCTACATCTGCGGCCCGGGACCGATGCTGGAAGCCGCGCGCAAGATCGCGGCCGAGCAGGGCTGGCCGGATAGCGCCGTCCATTTCGAGTACTTCAAGAACACCAACAAGATCGACGACAGTTCGAGCTTCGAGGTCGCGCTGGCGCGCTCCTGCGTCACGCTTCAGGTGCCGGCGGGCAAGACGATCATGCAGGTCATGCGCGAAAGCGGCATCGATGTTCCGTCGTCTTGCGAGCAAGGCGCCTGCGGCACTTGCGTGGCGACGGTGATCGAGGGCGAACCGGACCATCAGGACGTCTACCTCAACGATGCCGAGAGGAAGGCCGGAACCAAGATCATGACCTGCGTTTCGCGCGCCAAATCGGCACGCCTCGTGCTGGACATCTAACTGTTTGTTTTACGCAATTCCGGACGGAAAACCGTTACACACTTTTCCTGGAATTGCTTTAGGAGCCGCCGATGATCACGCTTTACGACTACGAACTGTCGGGCAATTGCTACAAGCTGCGGCTGCTGATGAGTTTTCTCGGCATCGACTACAAGACCGTGCCGGTCGACTTCTACCCCGGCCGCGAACACAAGTCGGAATGGTTCCTGAAACTCAATCCGCTTGGCCAGCTGCCGGTCATCGAGGATGAAGAGCTGATCTTGCGCGATGCCCAAGCGATCCTTGTCTATCTCGCCTCGAAATACGATCCGTCGGGCACCTGGTATCCGCGGGACAATCCCGCTCTGCTGGGCGAGATCAGCCAGTGGCTGGCCTTTGCAGACGGTATCACTTCGACGGCGTCGGCCGCCCGCCTGCACGATGCGCTGTTTTATGACTTCGATATCGACGCCGCGCGTGCCGGCGCGCATCGCCTTTTCCGTATCCTCGACGAGCATCTGTGGTTCGGCGAACAGCAGGGCCGCAACTGGATCTGTTCGGCCAGTCACCCGACCATCGCCGACATCGCCTGTTTTCCTTACATCATCCTGTCGGAGGAAGGCGGTGTTCCGCGCCAGGACTATCCGGCTATTCGGCGCTGGTGCGACCGTGTCAAGCGCATCAAGGGCTTCACCGTCATGTCGGGTGTGTTTCCCGCCGGCCCCGGCAAGATCGCCGCATAGTCTGATCATAAGCGCCGCGTTCTGGCCCGGCAAAATAGAGATTTGGGAGAGAAAAAGAATGAAAACCCGCGCCGCTGTCGCTGTCGCCGCCGGAAAGCCGCTGGAGATCATGGAGGTCGACCTCGAGGGCCCGCGCGAGGGCGAAGTGCTGGTCGAGATCAAGGCGACAGGCATTTGCCACACCGACGAATTCACACTGTCGGGCGCCGATC
>NZ_RZPL01000798.1:0-2447 GCF_004022805.1 Mesorhizobium sp. M7A.F.Ca.CA.002.04.1.1
ATTCCCCTACTCCCCTACTCCCCTATTCCCCTACGGCCAGGTCTCTGCCAGCCGATGTCGAGCAGGCCCAGCCGGCCAAGCTCCTTGTCCATTGCGCGAGCGACATCACGGCGCGCGCCGCCGATATCGCGCAGTTGGCGGTCGGAGAGATCCTCGACGTTCTGGTAGGCAGTATCGCGGCGGGGGAGGCGTATCGCGACCCGGGCGTGACGCAACCAGTCGAGGGTTTCGGCCAGCCAGTTCGGACGATGTGCGGACGAATTCAAAACGATGATGGACATGGTGTGCTCCGTTCTCCCCGAATATCAAATCCGGCTTGATGATGTTTCGATGGACAGATCATGCCAGATTGAAATCTCTGTAGGAAACGAGTAGTTTTCTCTCGATCATCAAGTTTTCTTTGAGGATAGGATGGCTCGTCTTCTGCCTGGGACTCGTGCCTTGAGGACGCTGGAGGCGGCGGCCCGGCACCTCAATTTCACCCGTGCCGCCGACGAGCTTGGGCTGACACCGGCCGCCGTCAGCCATCAGATCAAGGAAATCGAGGATCAGCTCGGGCTGGTGCTGTTCACGCGCACCAGCCGCACCATCCGGCTCACCGAGGCGGGAACGGTGCTGTTCGACGCCTCGGCGGACGCGCTCGACCTGCTTGGCCGGGCTGTTTCGCGGGCGCAAAAGCTGACGCGCGGCACCGCTCTTTTGAAGGTAACGCTCGACGCGCAGTTCGCGTCAAAATGGCTGATGCGACGCGTCGACGATTTTCGCAAGCGTCACCCCGATATCGAGTTGCGATTCGACATTGCCTATGAAGTGCGGGATTTCGAACTTGACGACATCGATGTCGGCATCCGTTTTGGCGCTGGCAAATATCCGGGCCTTCGCACCCACCGGCTGTTCGACAACATCCTCATTCCGGTATGCAGCCCGAGCCTTTTGACGTCCGGTCCGCCGCTGCGCGAGCCGCGCGATCTTTTCAACCATACGCTTGCGCATATCGAATGGTCGCGGCAAGGCGTGACGTGGCCGAACTGGCGGATGTGGATGGCGGCGGCCGGCATCAATGATTTCGACGACAGCCGGACAGTCGTGTTCGGAAATTCCACGGATGCCGTCCAGGCAGCGCTCGACGGCAATGCCGTTGCGCTCGCCGATTTCGCCATGGTGGCGAACGACCTTTCCCAGGGCAGGCTGGTGCAGCCTTTCGAACTCGGCCTGCGCGTGGCGCCCGAGTTCGCCTATTTCCTGGTCTATCCCGAGAATACCGCCGACGATCCGCGCATCGTCGCCTTTCGCGAATGGATGCTAGAGGAAGTCGCCAAGACGCGGACCACGGATAAAGGGCAGTAGGGCAGTAGGGCAGTAGGGCAGTAGGGCAGTAGGGCAGTAGGGCAGTAGGGCAGTAGGGCAGTAGGGATAGGCGTCGGTGCCGTCTGCTCCCCTATTCCCCTACTGCCTTACTGCCCTACTCCCTTCTTGACTCAGCTTGCCACCGCGCCGAACCAGCCGATGACGGCGCCGATGATCAGTAGCACGCCGAGCCAGTGGCCGCCGTCGATGAGGGTCAGGTCCCAGCCGAAATTCTCGTAGCGATGGTTGACCGAGAGCGTCGTGGCGACGAAACCCAGCCAGAGCACGAAGCCGAAGACAAGTCCGGCGAGCCATGTCGGCTCGCCGCCGGTCATCGCGCCGACGACCAGCGCCATTATCGTGGCCATGACCAGTTCGGCGATGAAGCTGACGACGAAGGGCAGCGGCGACTTCTTCATCGTGGCCGGATCGAGCTTGGCGGCCTTCAGCCACGCCTTGCTCAGGCTCATGTACCAGGCGGCGCCGAACAGCCACGCCACGATTGCGGCAGCGACCACCGCCAGCCAGTTCACTGCTGAAAAATCCATGAGCTCCCCCCTCTGATTTGGATATGATGGAACGCCTGTTCGGCGATCGCGTCAAGCGAACCGCCAGACGGTCGTGCGCTTGACCAGCGCATCCTCCAGCGCCCGCGTGACGGCCACTTCATAGACCGCAAGCGGCTCCAGCCCTGTCTTCGGCAGATACGACCGGCCGGGATCGCCGACAAGGATTTCGGCGCCGCGCGCCTTCAGCGTTGCGAACCATGGCACCAGCCGGTCAGCGAAAGATTTGTCATAGAAAACATCACCGGCCAGGACCACGTCCCAACCTGCATCGGTGCCGATGCAATCCGTGCCGAGGAATTCGGTCCCGATACCGTTGATCTCGCTGTTGAGCCGGATCGCGGTGGCGCAGAACGGGTCGATGTCGGAGGCGATCACCTTGGCGGCACCGGCCTTGGCGGCGGCGATGGCGACAAGGCCGGAGCCGGAAGCAAAGTCGAGCACGTGCTTGCCACGCACCGTGCCGGAATTGTCCAGGACATAGCGGGCAAGGCCCTGGCCGCCGGCCCAGGCAAAGGCCCAGAAGGGCGGCGG
>NZ_RZPL01000799.1:0-2444 GCF_004022805.1 Mesorhizobium sp. M7A.F.Ca.CA.002.04.1.1
CGCACCGCCCTGCCGCGAGACTGCGTTCAGGCGGCGCGCGCTTTAAGTCCTGCGGCTCACATCAATTGGTCAAAAGCTCCGCGGTTCGGGCAAGTGCGCCGGCGAAGCCGTTGAGCGGAATGGAAAAGCTCACCGCTTGTCCGGTGTCTGCCGCGAAAGCGTCGATCTTCAGCGTGGTGCCTGATTTCAGCAGCGGCGTGACAGTCGCATCGAACATCACCGGCACCAGACAGCCGACGACCTGGCAGGTGTTGAACGCCAGGCTGCCGTCCAGCTTCTGATCGTCGATGGTCAGGCTCACCCCCTTGGCCAGCGCCAGGCCGAACGGCAGCGCAAGCGTTCCCGTGGCATCCTCGCCGGTCTTGCTCGACAGCTCGATCGCCAGCAGGCGCTGATTGTTTTGCTTGTTGAATTGCTGATGCGACAGGCTGCAGGTTTTGGTCGCGCCTGATATCTGGCAATTGACCGTCCAGTCGCCGTGGGTTTCGGACAGTGCCGACGCGCCACCGGGCAACTGCGGCGCATCGGCGGCAGCCGGTGCCGCGACCGCCTTGTCGCTCTTGGTTTGCGCCGCCGCGGCCGGCACACCGACGGTGCAGGCAACACCCAGCATCGCCACGAAATACGCGAACTTCCTCATCAAGACCCCTCCCGCCCGGCTCCGCCTCGGGCCAGCTAGAAGCTGACCTTGAGAGACGCGCTGATCGCGTTCTGTTTAACCGTTTCGCCGAAGGCGCCATTATATCTGACGGACATGCCGACGCCATTGACGCCATTCAGTTCAAGGCCGGCGCCGACCCGATAGAGCGGCGAATCGACGGCCTCCGTCAAGTGCAATGCGGGGTTGCCAGGCAGATTCTCCGCCGCCGCGAAGCGACCTTCGATTTCCCACTCCTTGTTGGAAAACTCCGCCCCGGCCTTGCCGTAGACGCGAAGGCTGGCAATGTCGCTGAGCGCGATGTCGGTGCCGATCTCGATTGCAGGGGTTGCAGAATAGTAGGTGTTGGCCGAGCCATCGAAGTTGAAGGCGGCGACCGAACCCTCCTCCGTGCCTGAGACACGCAGCCAGCGCGCGTCGAACTGCACTGTCGGCTGCAGATAGAAGGCGCCCATCTCCCGGGTGAAACCCAACCGCGCCGAGCCGCCGAACATCGCGGTCTTCTGTGTGTAGGTGACGCTGCTGCCGATGCCAGGCAGCATTACCTCGTCGAGATAATCACCCGCCAACGTTTCGCCCGGAATGTAGAATGCCGGGTCGATATGGGTGTCGCGTTCGCCCTTGAACGAGCCCGTGCCGCCACCGAGTGCAAAGTCCACGAAGTAATTCTTGTTGGTATATTTGGCCAGCGCATAGGCCTGCCAGGCCTCACCGGTGGTCTCCGACAGCAGGTCTCCATTGAAGCCGATCTTGGAATCGAACTCTGTGCGGCCGATCGTGGCACCAAGCGACCAGTTCTGGCCGATCTCGCCAATGCCGCCAAGCGACATCGTCTTCAGGACGTCGTCGCGGCTTGTAGTGCCAGCGCCCGCGTCGCGGCTGTACTCGGCCTGCGGGCTGATCGTTGCCCAGACGCAGCGGCCGTCGGGATTCTTGTAGGCAGGCACGCCAGTACACTCACGCGCCGCTTCCAGCATCATGTCGGCTTCGCGGTTGATCATGTTGAACGTATGCACGGCATAATGCGGTGTGAGCCGGGTCAATGCTGCACCCAGTTCCTCTTCATTGGGCAGGAAGCGCAGCATGTTGATCAGCCTGGCCATCGGGTTGTCCGGGGTCGATGCTGCCTCGACATCGTCAAGGTACTGCGCCATCTGGAACACGCCGGGATCGGTGGTGCCGGACCCCGGATCCTGCGCCAGTTCCAGGAATGTCGGGTTGTCGGCGTAAAGAACGAGATCGGTGCCGCCATCCACCCGGAACTGGAAGTTGAAGCCCACTGCCGGATGCAAGGTCTTCGCTGCTATGCCGGAGTCGGTCATCCCCGAGCCATTGGCGACCACATATTCTGTGAACAGCTTATCGATCGACAGGAAATTCAGCGGCGCTTCGCGGTTGAAGTCACCGGCCGCCGTTAGTGCCAGGGCATCCGTGATCTGGTTGTTGAGATCCACATCGGTGACGAAATCGCCGGAGAGGTTTTGTTTGAAGCCGCCGCCGACATCCACCTTCGCCACCACGCCGATGCCCTGGTTGGTATAGAGCCCGTCATTGGTGAACAGCCCGCCGCCGAGATCGATGGTTTTCAGTCCGACCATCGAGGCATCGGCAAAATTGTGGAAGCTGTTGTCGCCGCCGCCGAGATCGATGTTGCCGATGACGCGTCCCAGCGTGTCGCCCAGCCGCGAATTGTCGACATGGTCATCACCCGACGTGCCGGTAATGGCCAGCGGACTGAAATCGTCGAGCAGCGATTCCAGGATCGCATTGGTCGGCACGACGGGAC
>NZ_RZPL01000079.1:0-12141 GCF_004022805.1 Mesorhizobium sp. M7A.F.Ca.CA.002.04.1.1
GTGCTCGGAGGTGTGGAGCCGCAGATGTGAGGTCTTGTTGATCAGCCAGGTCGAGACGAAGGAACAGCCACCGCGATATTTACCGGCGCCGCCGGAATTCGGCACGATCGAACGGCCGATATAGACCATCGGCATCGACTGTTCCCAGACCTCGATGTTGCCCATGTCGGATTCCGGGTTCCAGCCGACATAGGCGGTGTCGAGACCGTCCTTGATGGCGAGCGCCCCGGACCCGGCGGCAGCGCACTCGAAATGCGCCATGCCGAACGGCGTGCCGTATTGGCTTTCGCCGCCCATCTCGATCATCGGGCTGTTGACCTGGCCGACAAAGGCCTCCTCGACGAAGCCGCGCGCGACAAAACTGCGCGACAAAAGCCGTTGGAAAACACCGTAGGCCGGCAGCAGCAGCGCCCATGAGGTGGCGGTGGCCACCATCTCGTTGTCGGGGTTGGTCCAGGTGCCGTGCGGCAGTTTCAGTTCGGTCGCCATCCAGGCACCGTCATTGACCAGGCCTTCGAAATTCATGTGCTGGGTCAGCGTCACGAACATGCCGCCATCCATGCCGGCCGGCGTGCAGTTCATCGAATGGTAGCCCCAGGGCTGCGTGCCCTCGAAGTCCATGGTGATCTTGCCGTCTGACGTGATCTCCATCTCGATCGGGATGTTGTAGAGCCAGTCGGGATCGCCGAGCAGCTGGAAGCCGGGCTTTCCCGCCGTGACATGGCCGTAGAACGTGTGGCCGCGGTAGATGCCGGGCACGGTGAGCTGGCGGGTGCGGGCGAGCTGGGCGCGGCGACCTTCCTCGATGAACTCCTTCGACACCTTCATCCAGTAGTCGAGGCCGATCTCGGAGATCAGCTGCTTGACGCTTTCGCGCATGTCGATGCAGGAGGCGACCTTGGCCTTCTCGTCGAGCACCCAGTAGATCGGCATGCGCAGATTGCGCTCGCAGCGGATGACGTAGTCGCGCCGGATCTCGTCATTCTCGCCGATCTTCTCGGCGCAGACGAACAGGCCTTCGGTGAAGCGCTCCTGCGCCAGGCAGACATCGCCGCCCGGCGTGATGCCGCCGGCTTCCAGTTCGTGGCAGACGGCACCGGCCCAGCCGACCAGCGTGTCTTCATGGAAGATCGGCACCACATCCATGACATCAGGCACCTGCACGGTGCCGATGAAGGCGTCGTTGTTGGCGAAGATATCGCCTTCACGGATTTTCGGGTTTTCCTCGTAATTGTTCTTGATCATCCATTTGATGAAGCGGCTCATCGTATGGACATGCACCATGATGCCGTTGGAGAGCGCGATGGCGTCGCCTTCGGGCGTATAGATGGCGACCACCATCTCGCCGACTTCGCGCACGCCGGGCGAGGCCGAGATGCGGCGGGCCATTTCGCGAGCCGAGACGCAATAGGCGCGCAGCTTGGTGTGCAGCGTCTCGAACTTCAGCGGATCCTGGTTGCGCAGCGTGAGTTCCGTGATGCCGTCATAGCAGCCGGTCTCTTCCATCAGCCGCTCGGAATCGAGCAGTCTTTCGCGAAGGCGCAGGGCCGAAGCAGGTTTGTCCAACATGGCGGTGCCCTCTCAAGCGTGGGTGTAGTGCAGCAGCGTCCATTCATCGACATGGACGCGGTCCTGCGGATGAACGACGAGCGTGGTGGCGGGGTGTTCGATGATGGCCGGACCGATGACTTCGTGACCGGGCTGCAGCAGGTCCATCTCGTAGAGATTGGCCTTGTGCCAGCGTCCGCCGATATAGGCCTCGCGCACGCCCTTGTGCGCGGAAGCCGGATCCGACTTGCCGAGCGGACGCTTGAGCAGCACCGGTTTGACCTTGTCGGCGGTGGCGATCAGCCCGAGTTCGGTGATGGTGAAGCCGGCCTCGCCATAGCGCGACACGCGATGATTGACCTTGGCGTAGACCGCCTCGAACTCGTCGATAACCCTGCGCATGTCGTCGGCCGAGTTGACCTCAGCCAGCGGCGCCATCACTTCGACATCCTCGAGCTGGCCGGTGTAGCGCATCATCAGGAACGGCACGGTCCTGATCTTCTCACGCGCATGGCCGTCGGCGATCATCTCGTCGACCGCGGCCTTGGTCAGGTCGTTCCAGACCGTGGTGACCTTGACGCCGAAGGCGGCCAGCGTCGCCTCATCGGCGCGTGACGGGATGTCGTGCTGCGTCGACACCGAATGCCGGCGCATGAAATCAGCCGTGGTGCAGCCGAAGGCGGAGAAGGCGGCCGCAAACTGGAAGGTGATGATGTCCTTGAAGCCGATGCCCCTGGAACAGCCGGCCAGGTGCAGCGGGCCAGAGCCGCCATAGGACAGCAGCGTGAACTCGGAGGGATGGATGCCCTGGCCCGAAATGACGCGGCGCAGCGCGTTGTTGGCGTCGGCCTCCAGCATGTCGATCATGCCTTCGGCGGCTTCCTCCAGCCCGACGCCCAGGATGTCGGAGCATTTCTCCTGGAAGGCGCGGCGGGCCTTTTCGACCTGCAGCACGACCTTGCCGCCGAGGAAATAGTGCGGGTTGAGCCGGCCGAGAATCGCATCGCAATCGGCAATGGTCGGTTCGGTGCCGCCCCTGGCGAAGCAAATCGGACCTGGATCGGAGCCGGCGCTTTCCGGTCCAAGCGAGACTTTCTTGGTCAGCGGATCGACCTTGAGGATCATGCCGGCGCCGGCACCGATCGTATCGAGGTGCAGCGTCGGCACGTTGAGCTTGAAGCGATCCATCAGCGGCTCGTTCTCGATCCGCGTCTGGCCGCGCGTGATAACGCCCATGTCGAAGGAGGTGCCGCCCATGTCCGAGCAGATCAGCGAATCATTGCCGATCAGCTTGCCGACATAGGCAGCACCGAGGATGCCGCCGATCGGGCCGGAGATCATGGTTTCATGCAGGCGCGGATGGTTGATCGAGGTCAGGCCGCCGAAGGAGAGCAGCGTCTGCACGCCATATTTGAAGCCGTATTTCTTCGAGACGTCCTCGATACCCCTAAGCTGCTTGCGGCCGCGCGAGGTGGCGTAGGCCTCGATCAGGACCGAGTTCAGCCGCGACTGCTCGCGGATGACCGGGCGGACCTCGTGGCTGGTGTAGACGATGATGTCGGCGCCGGCCTTGTCGACCTCTTCGCGGCAGATTTCCGCGATGCGCTTCTCGTGCACCGGATTGACGTGCGAGAAGATGGTCATGATGCAGATCGCTTCGACCTCGTCGGCGATCAGTTTTTTTGCGGCTGCAGAAACCTCGTGCTCATAGAGCGGCAGCACGACGTCGCCGAACTGGTCGATCCGCTCGGTGACGCCATGGGTGCGGCGGCGCGGCACCAGCGGATCGGGATGATGGTGGGTGACCGCATGCAGCCGGTCGGCGTAGGAATAATCGGCCCAGGCCTGCAGCCCGCGGCCCATCAGGATCATGTCCTCGAGGCCCTTGGTGGTGATCAGGCCGAGCCGGCGGCCGGTGCGCGACAACAGCGTGTTCAGCATGCCGGTGCCGGAATAGAGCACGACGTTGACGCCTGAAAACAATGATTCCAGCGAGATGCCCCAGGCATCCGCCGCGTCCTCGGCCGAGGCCAGAAAACCCTCGGCTTCGTTCTTCGGCGTGGTCGCCGACTTGCCGATCTTGAAGTGGCCGTCCTGATCGACAAGGATCGTGTCGGTCATGGTGCCGCCGGCGTCGATGCCGATGACGATTGGGTTGCCGACAATGGGGGCGGTGAGATTGGGTTGGGTCACGGTCGCCTCGGGATCTGGTCTAGGTTGACGCCAGGCTAGATTCATTGGATGGCCTCGCGCCATATGCCTAAAGACACAATGACGGTTGGGCTGACATCGCCGAGAAAAGGGCATGGGCATGGGCAATATCTGGGCGCCGCTCGCCAAAGCGATCGCCGCCATCGGCACGGACAGGCATGTCGACTGCCTGATCGACCTGATCGGCGCCGACATCGACCACGACCTCGTCACGGTGACGCGCTATTCGGCGACGCAGACACCCGAATTCATCAAGCACCGGCGCTTCTCGGATGAGATGGTCCGGCGCTATCTCCACAATTACTACGTGTTCGACCCGTTCTATGCCTCGTGGCGGCGCGAGCGCAGGTTGGGCATCATGCCGCTGAAACGGCTCGCCGACGACGAGGCCAAGCGCGGCCAGTACATTGCCGGCTTCCTGGCGCAGTCGGAGATCTGCGACGAGGTCGGCATCATGCTTGCCGATGGCGGCGACTGGTGCCTCGGCATCTTCCTCGACCGCTCGACCACGTCGTTCAAGGAGAGCGAGATCGCTTTGCTGGACGAGCGGTTGCCTGTATTCGAGGCGCTGCATGCGCTCGACATCAAGGCGCGCGGAACCAAATTCTCCCGCACGTCGGCGCCGACAGGCCCCGGCGCCTCGCCCCGGCAGGAGCCGACGATCCCGGCCAGTCTGTGGCCGGAGCTGTCGCTGCGCGAGCGGGAATTGGTTCAGTTGATCCTCGCCGGCCACCCGACGGCCAACATCGCCGAGCGCCTCGGCATCACCGTCGGCACGGTCAAGAACCATCGCCGGCGCATCTACGAGAAGCTCGACATCACCACCGAGCGGGAATTGTTTTTGCAGTTCTTCCAGCATCAGGCCGATCGCTAGCCGCTCGCTTACCCAGCCGATCCGCCAGCCGAATGCCTGATTTGCAGAGCCGCTCCCTCCGTGAATTGGTGCAGGGGGCTTGTCGCCGGAATGGCTCGAAAACTGGCTTCAAAATTCCTCTTGCGGAACGCCGCCGTCCCGGCTTAGTCTCGGCTTCGCACAGAAAATGAAATTTAATTCCATTTGTGCGGTGCCCGCAAGCCAGTGCAGTGCCCAGGAAAAGTGCCCGGACGCAATCGACTGAGAAAATATTTGATATATCATCTACCAGAACGGAAATAGCTGACATGGTCCAGCAGACATCGATCCAGCCATCGGCGCCCTGGTTGCGGCTCGACGTCGACGATTCGGACTGGAACGACGCCGAGGTTTCGAGCCTGGTGCGCTGGTATCAGCAGATGCTGCTCATCCGCCGTTTCGAGGAAAAAGTGCTCGATCTCGCCAATGCCGGGCTGGTGCATGGTCCGGCGCATGCCAGCATCGGACAAGAGGCGACGGCGGTCGGCGCCATGTCCGTGCTCGGTACGGGCGACCGCATCAACGGCACCCACCGCGCCCATCACCAGGTCTTGGCCAAGCTTGTCAACGCGCAGACGCCCGGCGGATTCGACCCGTTGCATGACGCTTTCAACCCGGACATGCAGGGCTCGGTGCGCGGCTTGATGGCCGAGATCATGGGCCTCAAGTCAGGCTATTGCGGCGGCCGTGGCGGCTCGATGCATATGCGCGACGATGCCTCCGGCATCCCTGGCACCAGCGCGATCATTGGCGGCAACCTGCCGCATGCGGCCGGCTATGCGCTGGCCGACAAGCTGCTCGGTACCGGCAACATCTCGGTCGCCTTTTTCGGCGACGGCACGATGATGGCGGGGCCGGCCTATGAGGCGATGAACATCGCCGCGCTCTACCGGCTGCCGGTGATCTTTTTCGCCGAAAACAATCTCTATGCCGTCTCGACGCACATCAACGAGCAGACGCGCGAGACGCGGCTGGCCTCGCGCGGACCTATGCTCGGCTTTCGCGGCATCGAATGCGACGGCATGGATGTGGTGGCGGTCCACCATGCCATGCGCGAGGCGCGCCGGGCGATCGAGGAAGACGGTGGCCCGGTGCTGGTCGAGGCGCTTTGCTACCGCTTCCTGCATCAGAGCGGCGCGCGCCCGGGTAGCGAATTCGGCTACCGCACGCGGGCCGAGGAAGACGCCTGGAAAGCGCGCGATCCGCTGGTCACGATGGCGGCTCGCCTGAAGACGATGGGCATTTTGAACGCTTCCGACCTCGGCACACTCGACCAGCGCGTCATGGAGGTGGTCAACACCGCTGCCGATTCGCTCACCGAAATGAGTGGCAACGCGCTGGGCATTCCCGACCATCTGTGGCCAGACCCAGGCGGCGTCGACAACCAGATACGCGGTGATCTTTCCGAACTGAAGGGCGAGCGTTTCCTCGAGATCGAGGATATGCCGCCAGCCGACACCAGGCCGGTCAAGTTCATGGTTGCCGCGTCCGAGGTGATTGCGCGCGCCATGGAAAAGGATTCGCGCATCATTATCATGGGCGAGGATGTGCACCGGCTGCGCGGCGGCGTTTCGGGCGCCACAAAGGGTGCGCTGGAACGCTGGCCGGAGCGTGTACTGGCAATGCCCATCGCCGAGAACGGTTTTGTCGGCGTGGCGCTGGGTGCAGCGCTTTGCGGGCTGCGGCCTATCGTCGAGATCATGTTCGGCGATTTCTGCCTGGTTGCCGCCGACCAGCTGTTCAATGCGGTCAGCAAGGTGCGCCACATGTTCGGCGGCGGCTTCCCGGTGCCGATCGTGATCCGGGTGCGCGTCTCGCCGCACACCGGCTACGGCTCGCAGCATTCGGGCGATCCGTCTGGCCTGTTCGCGCTGTTTCCCGGCTGGCGCATCGTCGCCCCGACGACGCCCTTCGACTATATCGGCCTGATGAATTCGGCGCTGAAATGCGACGATCCGGTCGTCGTCATCGAGCATGTCGAACTGTTCCCGAGCGAAGGGCCTGTGCCTGCGGATGACCGCGATTATTGCGTGCGACTCGGCAAGGCGAAAACCGTCAGGCCGGGCAGTGCCTGCACCTTGCTCACCAGTGCCAGCATGGTCGCCGTCGCCAAGCAGGTGGTCGAGGAGACCGGCGTCGATGCCGAGATCATCGATCTGCGCAGCCTCGACCCGACCGGGCTCGACTGGCCGCTGGTGGAGGCCTCGATCCGCAAGACCAACCGGGTGGCCGTCGTCGAGCAGGTGCAGCGTGGACTGTCGCTTGGCGGACGGCTGACACAAGAGATTCAGGATCGCGTGTTCGACTATCTCGATCACGAGATCCTGCATGTGACGGGAAGCCTCTCGGCTCCCGTCGTATCGGCCCCGCTCAACCGCGCCGCACTGGGCGGCGCTGATAAGCTCAAGGCCGCGCTTCAATCCCTCATTGCCGTGGGTGGATAGAGCAACGCATTGCCACAAAGATCTGACAAGAAAATGGGAGAATGAAATGGACATGACGATCCTACCAAGAGCCAAGACCAGGGCGACGATGCTGGCGGCCGTGCTGCTGGCCACCAGCGCCTTCTGGGCGCCTGCCACCTTCGCGCAGGACAGCAAGCCGCTGGTCATTGCGCGTAACATCGACCTCAATTCGCTCGATCCGCACCGCGCCTTCTGCGACACCTGCCAGATCTACAATTCCAGCGTCTACGAATCGCTGCTGACGCTGGACAAGGACAACAAGCTGATCCCGCTGCTCGCCTCGAAGTGGGAAGGCAATGCCGACCAGAGCAGCTTCACCTTCACGCTCGACCCGGCCGCCAAATTCTCGGACGGTTCGCCTGTCGAAGCCAAGGACGTCAAATGGTCCTGGGAGCGGCTGAAGAACCTCAAGGGCAGCGCCTCGTTCCTGATGGACAATGTCGCCTCGATCGAGACTCCGGACGCGCATACGGTCGTCGTCAAGATGGTCGCGCCGAGCTCCGAATTCCTCAACATCGCGGCGGCGCCCTACGCAGCGGTCGTCAACAGCAAGGTTGCTTCCGAAGCCGGCGCCAAGGCCGATGCGGACGCCTCGACGACAGACAATGCCGAGGCCTGGTTCCTGGCCCATTCGGCCGGCAGCGCGCCGTTCGTGCTGAAATCCTATGAGCCCAATTCGGAACTGCGGCTGGCGCGCAACGACAAGTACTGGCGCACGGCGCCGGCGCTGAGCGAAGTCGTCATACGCCAGACCAAGGATGCGGTGGCGCAGGCGCAGATGCTGCAGAGCGGCACCGCCGATATCGCCATGCAGATCGACCCGGACACGGCCAAGACGATGACCGGCAGCGACGTCAAGATCGAGACCGTGCCGTCCTACAACTTCATCTATGTGGCGCTGTCGCCCGGCGCCAAGGCCAACAAGGTGCCGCTGACGCCCGAAGTGCGCGAGGCCATTTCGCTCGGTCTCGACCGTCCTGCTATCCTCGACTTCACCATCGGCTCCGAGGGTCAGCTGATCAGCGCGCCGATCCCGCTCGGCTTCCCCGGCGGTTCGGGCTTCGAGGCGCAGCCCTATGACGTTGCCAAGGCAAAGGAACTTCTGGCCAAGGCCGGACACGCCGACGGCTTCGAGATGGAGGCAGCGTTCCCCGGCATGAACGTCTACGGCGTCGATCTCTCGCTCTTGATGCAGAAGGTCCAGCAGGATCTGGCCAAGATCAACATCAAGCTCGACCTGCAGCCGATCCCCTTCGCCAATTGGCGCGAGCGCGTCAATGGCGACGGCATCCCGATGACGGCGGTGTTCTACGCGCCGGACTATTACGGCACCTCGCAATACATCGACTATTTCGCAATGACGAAGGGCAGCCCTTGGTCGCGCCGTGCCGGCGCGGAGCGCGACCCGTCGGTGCTCAACCCGAAGGAAGCGGATATCTACAAGGCAGCCCTTGCGGCAAGCGGCGACGAGGCCGCCAAGCTGTGGCACCAGGCCGGCGAGGAGATGATCAAGGACAGGATCATCCTGCCGCTGATCAGCCCGAACCTGATCCTGGCCTACAAGTCGGACGTCAAGGGCGTGCGCTACAGCGCCTGCTGCAACCTGCCGCTGGCAGAACTCAGCCACTGAGCAAAACAATACGGGGAGGCGACAGTCGCCTCCCTGTTCTCCATCCCGGAAGGCCAGCAAATCCTGTTCTTCCAACATCAAATTCAATATATGATATATCAATGAGCGGAGACCTCGTCATGCCTTCCCTGATCAACTCCAAGGACCAGTTGCTGCGCGAGCGTGCGGCCTCGGTCATTCCGGGCGGCATGTGGGGACACATGGCGACGCGCTATCTCGGCTCCGCCTATCCACAATTCTTCGAACGCGCCGACGGCTGCCGGGTCTGGGACGTCGACGGGCACGAATACATCGACCTGATGTGCAGTTGGGGGCCCAACATTCTCGGCCACCATCATCAAGCAGTCGAAGAGGCTGCCGCCCGGCAGCGTCGCCTCGGCGATGCGATGAACGGCCCCGGCGAGGTATTGGTCGAACTGGCGGAGCTGCTGGTCAAGACGGTCGCGCATGCCGACTGGGCAATGCTGCAGAAGAACGGCACCGACGCCACCACGGCCTGCGTGACGATCGCGCGCGCCGGCACCGGCCGACGCAAGGTGCTGGTCGCGCGCGGCTCCTACCACGGTGCCGTGCCGTGGTGCACGCCATCGCTGGCCGGCGTCACCGCCGAGGACCGCGCCCATCTGATCCATTTCGACTACAATGACGTCGCCAGCCTCGAAGTGGCCGTCGAGCAGGCCGGCAACGATCTCGCTGCTGTCGTCGTCACTGCCTTCCGGCACGACATCGCCCGCGACCAGGAACTGCCGACCGCCGCCTTCGCCAAACGGGCGCGCGAACTCACCACCGCTGCCGATGCGGCATTGATCGTCGACGATGTGCGCGCCGGCTTCCGCATCGACCTCGCCGGCAGCTGGGAGCCGCTCGGCGTACGGCCGGACCTGTCCGCCTTCTCGAAGGCGATCGCCAATGGCTATCCGCTGGCCGCCATCGCAGGCACCGACCGGTTTCGCGAAGCCGCGACCAAGGTCTATGTGACGGGTTCTTTCTGGTACGGCGCCGTCGCAATGGCCGCGGCGATCGCTACCATCAGCACGCTGCGCGATACCGACGCCGTCACCCACATGACACAGGCCGGCGACAGGCTGCGCTCAGGCCTCGATGCTGCAGCGAAGAAGCATGGTCTTTCGCTGCGACAGACAGGTCCGGTGTCGATGCCGATGGTGCTGTTCGACGGCGATGCCGAATTCAAGCTAGCCAACGCATTCTGCTCGGCCGCCTTGCGCGAAGGCGCTTATTTCCATCCCCGGCACAACATGTTCCTGAGTGCTGCGCACACCGCAAAAGATATAGATCTCGCCCTGCAGGCTGCCGATGCGGGCATGGCCGCCGCGGCGCAGGTGGCGTGACCGGCGCCAATGCGGTGGAAAGGAACAAACTGTTCAGCCGGTGGCCGACACCAGTCGGCCGTTCTGCGCAGCGCGGCGCAGTTCCTCCGGCGTGACCGCGCCGTCGTTCAGCCGTTCGAGAACCTTGACCAGCAGGCGGCCGCCTTCGATCATGTCCTGCTGAATGCCCTTGCGCACACCGTTCTCGTCGCGCGCCCGCAGCGCTTCAAGAATGTCGAGATGCCGGTGGCGGCCGTCATAGGTCGGCCGGGCGTGAGGGTACTGGTAGTTCACCAGCGGTCCGTTGCGCAGCCAGATTCCCTCAATGATGGCCAGCAGCTCCGGCATTTGCGCCGCCTGGTAGATGGAGTGATGGAATTCCCAATTGTCGCGGACGGCTTCGAACCAGCGGCCATTGTCCTCGTTCGCAATGAGTTTCTCATGCACCGCCGCCAGACGGTCGATCTCGCGCGGCTCGATGCGCGTCGTTGCCGCGGCACCCGCCATGCCTTCGAGATGCAGCCTGATGCTGCGCAGTTCCAGATACTGAGCCAGCGACAGCTGGGCGACGGTGATCGAACGGCCGGCCTCCATCTCCAGGCCTTTTTCGCGCACCAACTGCATCAGCGCCTCGCGCACCGGCGTCTCAGACACCTGAAGGCTGGCGGCAAGGTCGCGGATCTTGAAGCGATGGCCCGGCCAGAAACGGCCTTCCATCATGGCACGGCGAAGCTCCTCATAGACACGCGTCGTCAGATTGTCGCGCGCGATCGGCGCGATAGAAGCAGTCACATCCGCTCTCCGTTCTTGCAACAGCGCAGGCGTCGCCTGCGTCGCGTGGCTTGTGTATATGATACCACGAATGGCCTGACCACCGACATGAGACAAGCCGCCCCGAAACCGGCAGACATGAGACGGGCCGCATGACCGCGTCGATGCCTTCCTTGCTGTTCGGCGCCATTGCCGACGATCTGACCGGCGGCACCGAGCTGGCGTCGATGCTGGTCGCGCGCGGCATTCCGACGGGATGCACGGTCGGGCTGGACGCGCCGATCCCATCAGGCAATCTTGCCCATGTGATCCTGCTGAAGACCCGCGTCATCGCAGCCAGCGATGCGGTGCGCCAGGTGCTGGAGGCCGCGGACCGGCTGGTCGAAGCTGGCGCGCGGCAGATCTTCTTCAAATATTGCGCCACCTTCGATTCGACGCCCGCGGGCAATATCGGTCCTTGCGCCGAAGCGCTGCTCGAGCGCCTTGGCGGCGGCGTCACACTGTTCGCCCCCGCGCTGTGTGAGACTGGGCGCACCGTCTATCAGGGGCATATGTTCGGCGGTCCCCAGCTGCTTGCTGAGTCGCCCAAGCGCTTCGATCCGCTGACGCCGATGACCGATTCCAATCTGGTTCGCGTGCTGCAGGCGCAGAGCAGGGGCAAGGTCGGGCTGGTGCCCTATCTCGTCGTCGACGCCGGCGCTGGAGCCATCCGGAGCGCTATAGGAGAGCAAAGCAGGCGCGGCGAGACGCTGCTGGTCACCGACACCATCCGCGAGCGCGATCTGGCGGCGATCGCGGAAGCCACCTTCGACCTGCCGCTGATGACCGGCAATTCCTCAGTCGCCGCGCATCTGCCACCGGCCTGGCTCACGCATGGGCTGCTGGATTCAGGCGATCTCGTTGCCGCCAGCCTGCCGGCCGTCGAAGGGCCGGCAGCGGTGCTGGCCGGCAGCGTCGCCGACCGCACCATCGAACAGCTCGAGCGTTTTGCGCAAAACAATCCACTGCTGACGATTGACCTTGCCAGCGCCTTTGCCGGCGCCGATGTCATGGCCGAAGCGCGTACCTTCGCCCAACGGCATTTGCCCGGCGCGATGATCGCCATTGCTACGACAGCGCCGCAAGCGACCGTCGAAGCGCTGCAGCAGGCGCATGGCCGCGATATGGTGGCGGCAAGGGCGGAAGAGATCCTGGCCGGGATTGCCCAGATTCTGGTGCGCGAACTCGGCGTCCGCCGGCTCGTCGTCGCCGGCGGCGAGACCGCCGGTTCGGTGGTGAAGGCGCTCGGCATCTGTC
>NZ_RZPL01000007.1:0-15668 GCF_004022805.1 Mesorhizobium sp. M7A.F.Ca.CA.002.04.1.1
CGTGACGCGTCCCATGGTCTTCGGTTCAGAGTAAAGTCAGCGACCGAGACAGTCGACGAATTCCGAGCCCGCATCAATCAGGCCGCTCGGGACGAGGAGGAAGGGGCGCCTGCTGGAGGCGGAGAAGAGTGGCTGCTCGGCACCTTCCGCGATCGCGGCTCGTTGCACGCCGATTTCTGGTCGGGCAGCGCCGCCGATCTCGCCGAGCGTGATGCGATCGGCGTGTTCCCGGTCGGGGGCTGGTGGAAGGAGAAGCCTTACCTGGAACGCGTCGACGCTCTGGCTCGGTACGCCCTGATTGTGACGATGCGGGCGCCTGGGGTCGATGTTGACATCTTCACACCCGTCGAAGCAGCCCTGACTGTCGAGACGTCGGTCGAGACCTGATGCAGCACTGTCCAAATCGGCCAACAACGGAGGTTTGACCAGCCTCTGGTGCCATGGCGGCTGGTGCTGGATCATCACGTCGGCAACAGGGATCATGCGCGGAGGACGATAGGCCGGCAAAGGAGCGGGCCAAGCGTGTGATAATGGCGCCCATGGTCACGCCCACAAGCCGCGCCCCCTGCGTCTACGGAGAGGTGCGCGTCTGTTTAGGCGGCCGAGACATCGCTTACCTGATCAACGCGCTCGCCGTATTTGCGCCTGTAAGCGGCAATGAAATCGTCGTCGCTACAGATGCAGCGGCCGCTGGAGTCCTTGGCCTTCGGATCGTGCAAGTGAGAGCCAAGGGGGCGCAGAAGATTCACCCGAGTGCTCGTCGTCGGGCTCATGGGAAACCCCGCACTATGTTTGACCAAATCCGCGGCAAGCATAATCCCGGCAAGCACCGACTGAAAGGCCATCGGAACCACAGTTCGAACGCGGCGACTTCCTTCGCTAAGCTGGAACACCAGACCGCCGCAGATAGCCTGCTGATAAAAGGAGCGCAGGGGCTGGCCGACAAACGGGGCTAGCGGTTCAAACGGCACAGCCATCGCTGTAGCCACGCGAACTACAAAGTCGTTGGGAACTCCGGCATTGGTCTGCAGGAGCGTTTTCACCTGCTCGTGTGCTTCCGGTATTCCGAGTTCCTCGGCAATCAGCTGGTGCTCGTCCTTGGATTTTCCGGATGGCAGGTACATGCAACAAAGGCAAGCCTGGCCGTCATCGAAACCATGCCGGGAGATACCGAGATCGTGCTCCTGCGTCCAAGCGTTTGCGATCCATCGCGGCAGTGCACCTTGGACAGCCAGACGGTCGGCGGCGGTGTCAAGCGCCACACCCACTTGGTCGAAGACCCAATTGCCCCGGCGCGCAACATATTCTGCCCACGTCAGAGGGTGCGCCTCGACCTCAAGGGCAGTCGATCTAAGGGCGGTGGCTGCAAGAACCGCTTTGGACATACCAATCTCCGCCTGGCCAGCCAATGCGTAGCGCTGCAGGTTTGAGAGTTCGATCGCTTCGTGATCGATTACATGCAGACGACCTTTGAGATCGGGTTGTCTCGCTAGCGCCCAAAGCGAGCCATGGCCTATCGCACCGAGCCCAACGAG
Organism: Mesorhizobium sp. M7A.F.Ca.CA.002.04.1.1; assembly: GCF_004022805.1. Classification (NCBI taxonomy): domain Bacteria; kingdom Pseudomonadati; phylum Pseudomonadota; class Alphaproteobacteria; order Hyphomicrobiales; family Phyllobacteriaceae; genus Mesorhizobium; species Mesorhizobium sp. M7A.F.Ca.CA.002.04.1.1. The sequence continues at coordinate 1,536 of NZ_RZPL01000007.1, forward strand.
GTGGGTTTCGCCAAGGTCGACTGGGAAGTCGATCGGGCCAGGCTCTCCGGCTTTGGTCTTGTCGTAGCTGCATAGCGAGAGGTCGATGGTTTCGTCCAACTCGGCGCCGGTCAACTGGGCAGCGAAGATAGTTCGAAAGACGTTGGCGGCGCCGAAGCAACTGGCGGCGCCAGCTCCATAAGGCAGCAGACTTGGGCCAGAGCCCACCGGGTCCGTACGCGACAGCTTTGCCGCCCAACCGTCCGATCCCACGAAAAAGATCGGGCACCGGAGTGATGGGCGCGTTACCCCTGCAACGACGCAGACGGTGGCAGACTTGCCGGAACGCCGGATGCCGACTTTTGGATTGATCGACTTTGCCAAGCGCTCCAGCGCTTGGGCTTGAGAGCTCGCCGCGCTGTCCAGCGGGAGTATCGCCAGAACCGGGTAGAGCCTAGCGAGCAATCTCACCGCAAGATCTAGTGTCGCCTGGCCTTCGGCGCAGGAAGCGGCCTGATGGTCGAAGGCGACTGCCACGACCTGCTTTTCAAGAGCTGCTTTGAAGTCTCCCAGATGAAAATCGGCCAGGACCTGAGATGCCGCCGTGGCGGCGCGATCGATGAAGTTAGCGAATGCCATTGTTCAACTCGATATCATGATCATTCGCGACAGTGCCGCGGGAGGGAGCGCATTCCATTTGGCCTTTTCGTCAAGCCGATAGGCGGCGACCCGAGCAAAATCGAAAGGCTCGCGGGCGAAATTCGGCACTACCAGCGACAGACACCCAACCGTGGTAGCAACCGCATAAGCGTCGTCCGTCGTCGAATGGTAGGCGCGGCCCGGATGGCTGTGAATCTGGGCCAAGAGTTTCAGGCCGCTTTTGTAGAGCCAGACATTGAGCCGGTGCAGTTCTTCGGCCGCAACGATCACGCAAACGCCATCGTTTGTCCGAATGTGACGCTGCGCCGGGATAACCGTCTCTGTTACGGCAAAGTGCCGCTCTTGCTGAACGCCGACCCAGAGCGCCATCCCCTCATTGCCCTCGCGACCAACTGAGCGCAGATGCCCATGCGTGGTCGAGATGCAGCCGCGCGGGAGAGTCACGATCGTTACATCTCTCAAACCAGTCATTCTTGTATCGCCTGAGGGGATACCACCATTCCTACGATTGTCGGTTGGAGTTGAATCTGCAACTGCTCTATAGGAACGATTCCGTACTTGATGATCTTGTCCAGGATGAAGGCCAAACAGCCTTCGCCAGAACCCCGATGAAGCAGCCATGGATCACCTGAATGGGCTGGATTGTCGTGGTATTCCCGGACGCCCGCCATGCACAGGAATGGTTCGTCCTCGGGACTGTTGGCCTGGATGAAGTCCGTCAGCGGCACGGCGTTCTGCTGGATGAGAGCTCCTATCATCTCCGGCGGCGTTCCGGGCAGCGGCGGACGTCTAAGCATTTTCAGGTATAGATCTTTCCGGGCAATCGGATGACGCGTAAACGGATCGACGAAGACCACGGACGGTGGTCTTAAGTCGTAGTCGGTGAAGTCGACCTCGCTCGCTGCGCTGACCACCCGTGGCTTTAACTTGGGGCTGGCGAAAATGAAGAAAGCGCGCGGAAAGGTCGCCTCGATCAAGAAGCAGCCCTGAGCCCGATAGACATCAGCATATGGCCGGAACCGGCCGATCTCCCGATCAAACTTCGCTCGGGAGACCTCCGGATCCACACTTTGGTGTTTAGGCACCTGCGACGCCCGCCTTCAGGCTGAGGAACAGGGTCACAGTATTCGGGAAACCGAAGTCGCCAAGCTTCTTGTCGACATCGAGCAAGTTGCCGGCCTCATCCTTGAATTCCCAATTCTCGGCTGGTTGGGCGACATTCTGCGTGTTCTCAAGGGCTTTGGTACGAATGACGTGAAGCGGCTGGTTGGGATTGGCTTCGACCTGCGTGGGCTGGCCGTTCACCACCACCGTGATCTCGATCTTGCCCGGTCCGCCGCCGTGATTATCGCCCTTACCCGAATCCTTCGACATTGTCCTACTCCTGTGGCTTGCCAACCGCCCCACGCCCTGGCGCCCACCTGCGAGTGAGACCGGCGGTCTTCAATCGTTCACCCGGCGCCACGGCCGCGAGTACGCGAAAGACAGGGGATAAGCTACCGAATCGGTGCTTGCCTTCTTTTATGGGTGACTTGAGCCGCAAGTAAATGGTCTCAAATTGCTCCTCACAACTATAATCGATTAGAGCAATGCAAAAATATTGGCGACACGCCTATTCATCTGCTCTCTCACTCGCCTGCTCCGTGCTTGGCAAGGGGAGCTTTGACTGCGTCACGCGTCCCCCAAGCAGCCGATTGCGCCGGCAGCGCCGTAGGAACCGTCGTTCAGAGTCTTCACCACTCAAGCAGCCGCATGGATGCAGCCGACGCTCGTCTCCACAAACAGCGCAAGTGGTGCCTTGTTGGATAAGGTCGCCTCGTCCCTGGTGCAGCATCTGTCGGAACGGGTCCGCTGCGAGACCATGCCTCATCATCGCGCATGCGCAGCAGCCGGCGGTCGATGCTCGTAAGGCGTTCTGCTCATTTCGTGGCGAAGGCGCTGCTCGACTCGCGGACATATGCGGGCACCGAGGCGGAGGCTGACCAGTCGGCGCCGCGTTCGCGGATGTCGCTTGCAATGTGCTCGCGTGCGTTTGCCGCCGGCGACCTTGCCGTCCTCGCCTGCTATGGCGAGCCGGCGCAAGCGGATTGCTCGATACTGCCGGCGAGGCTGCGGGCCGGTCCTAACGGCCGTTCACAAGAGCTTGCATCAGCAACTGGCAATCGGATCGATAACTTCGCGATCGCCGTTATGGCGCGGAGATGCGGTCTCGCCGGGTTGTGGCTGGCGCTTCGTTGTGGGCGGCGCGTCGTAGCCGAGGGAGCAGGGGCGGCGCCATGATCCAGACCGAACGCGCGCTGCAGCAGGTGCTTGAGTGGGGGCGTGCCCTGACCGGTTTCGCGGATGAGCATGCTGAGGAAGCGGTAAGGGGCGGCCAGTATATCCTGCAACGCATTCACCCGAGCCTGCGCGACACCAGCGCCCGCACCGGCCGCGATCCGCAGGACGAAACGCTGATCGTGGCGTTCTATCGCGAACTGGCGCTGCTGTTCTGGCTAGACGATTGCAACGACGTTGGCCTGATCGCGCCGGAGCAGCTCGCCGCCCTGGAGCAGGCGCTGGGGCACGGCGTACCGTGCGTGCTCTCCGGATTCGAGGGCTGCGCTCAGCTGCGCGCTTCGCTGGCTGCGCTCGCTTACGATCGTCACGACTATGCTCGGCTTCTCGACTATACCCGGTGCTACTGCGCGGCGCTGCGCGCCGGACACGCGCAGGCGGCAGGGGCGCGACGCTGGTCTTACGCCGAGTACCTGCACAACGGCATCGATTCGATCGCTTACGGGACCGTGTTCTGTTGCCTGTCGCTGCTGTGGGGGCTGGACATGGCGACCTTGCGCGCGCGTCCAGCGTTTCGCCAGGTCCTGCGGCTCATCTCAGTGATAGGGCGCCTGCAGAACGATCTGCATGGACGCGACAAGGACAGGTCGGCCGGCGATAACGCGGCGATCCTGCTTCTGCAGCGCTATCCGGCTATGCCTGTGGTTGAGTTCCTCAACGACGAGTTGGCCGGCCATACGCGCATGCTGCACCGGGTGATGGCGGAAGAATGCTTTCCCGCGCCGTGGGGACCGTTGATCGAGGCGATGGCGGCGATCCGCGCGCAGTACTACCAGACTTCGACCAGCCGCTATCGCAGCGACGCTGCAGGGGGAGGCCAGCGTGCGTCGGCCTGGACGCGCCGGAGGCGGCGGCTTGGGCGCGCTGCCGTCGGTTCGATCCGACGCAACGCCGTCGCCCGCTGCTACGGATGGAGCGAGCATGAGCGACACCGCCCTGAGCCGGGGAAGGACGAACATCTGGACATCGTGCTGGATCGGCGAACGGCGCCGGCCACGGTGGCCGCTGGCTGGGAGTACATCCATCTCGAACACTGCGCACTGCCCGAGTTGGACCTGACGCAGATCGACCTGCGCGCCTCGCTGCTGGGCAAGGCTATGCGCGCGCCGCTGCTGATCAGCTCTATGGCCGGCGGCATGCCACGGGCCGAGGCCATCAACCGGCATTTGAGCGAGGCAGCGCAAGCCTTGGGGATCGCCATGTGCGGTTCGCAGCGTGTGAGCCTGCAATCCCGCAACTCCCAGGGGCTAACGCGCGCGCTGCGCCGCCTGGCGCCAGACATTCCCTTGCTGGCCAATATCGGCGCCGCGCAACTGCGGGAGGCCGACGGCCTGGACCTGGCGCGTCGCGCGGTGGACGCGCTGGAGGCCGATGGGCTCATCGTCCATCTCAATCCGCTGCAGGAAGCGGTACAGCCGGAGGGCGACCGCGAACTGGCGCGGCGTCCTGGCGCTGATCGCTGGCGCCGCGCGCATCGTGGGCGTGCCGATGGTGGCCAAGGAAGTGGGGGCGGGCCTGTCCGCCTCGGTGCCTGTGCGCTCGTCGAGGCGGGCGTGGCGGTAATCGATGTCGCCGGCGCCGGCGGCACCAGTTGGGCCGCAGTGGAGGGCGAGCGCGCCCGCAATGCCGCCGACCGTGCAGTGGCGATGTCATTCGCCGATTGGGGGATTCCACCCTGACCAGCGTGCAGGCGGTGCGTCGGGCGCTGCCAACGGTGAAGCTGATCGCGTCGGGCGGGATCCGCGATGGCGTCGACGTGGCCAAGGCCATCCGCCTGGGCGCGGACATCGCCGGGCAGGCGGCCAGCGTGCTGGGCGCGGCGACAGTGTCCACCGGGGCCGTTGTCGCGCATTTCGAGATCGTCATCCGCCAGTTGGCCGTCGCCTGCTTCTGCACGGGCTCGGCTGATCTGGCGGCGTTGCGTCAGGCGCGCTTGTTGCCCTCGTCGCATTTGTCCGCCGGTTGATGTCGGCGTCGTCCGCACGCTAACAGCAGGCTGCTGAAATACCTACGCCAAAGACAGACTATTGATCCCCCTGGCGAGACGGCTCGATTGACGGGAGCGATGTGTTCATGGAGCAGCTGTTCACGATGAAGCGGTTGGAAGATTTCGTTCCAGCCGGTCATCCTGGTGCCCGCACCGGCTGATGATCAATGGAGCGCTGGTGCGGCTAGACGGCATCCTTTCCGGCATGTACGCCTGCAGTGCCAAAGGCGGTCGCCCCAGCGTTGCGCCGGAGAAATTGCTGCGGGCCGTGTGTTGCAGGTGTTCTACAGCGTCCGTCGGAATTGATGCAGCAGGTGCTGCTGTGGCAAGGCCAAGACCCGGGAATGCCGTCAGCTTTGATCAGGCGCTTCGGGCCGTCGGAAACGCGCGAAGAGTCCGGCTTTCGAAAAAGGCCGAACGCCTCAGATAAAGCCAGAACTCCTTGGGTCACCATCAAACCAATTTGACGCCCCGGGACAATTTCGTCCGGCATTGTCCGGTGTGCGACGATGTTGGGGATGCGACATAGGCGGATTGCCGTGTATTTAAACCGCTTTTCCTTTGGCACGCATATTGCGCCCTATCGGTAAACCTCGTCATGGGCCGGCGGCAATCGCTCGGAGATTGTCGAAATAGCACAATGATTTCTGCCGGGGTGACATCCGGCCCGACTAGAGCAGGACCTTTCAGATGATGCAGAAAAGCAAGCGGCCATACTCGCGGGGAAATAGTCGCGTCAGGGCTGCATGGACGCTCTTTCCTGGTTGTTTCGGCGGCGGACGCCAACTCTTCAATCGGCACCCGAACCAGTGCCTGGATGTCCAAGGAGCGCCCCTGTTGCGCGTGCCTGGCTGCACCCGCGTGCTGGCTCTCCTCCAAGGCGACGCTTCGGCGCTGCTGCAGACCGGCGACGAGAACCCAACTTCAAAATTAGCATTCCGAAAACCGAAAGAAGTGAACAGGTATGTCCAGGATCGGCGCTTTGACGCGCGCCGCATGGCGATCGGCAACTCAGACGCTGGCCAAGGGTTCGAAAAGTTTACACCCGACGCTAGCGCCGGCCGATTTCAAGCGCGCACTTACGATCAACGATCGATATGGCGGGCTCACTGTCAATGTCCCCAAAATGCCTTTCTGGCTGACCGGGGGTGAAGCCTTCGTCTACCGCCGGACTAGCCACGGCGAGCAGCAGTTCATGCAGGTCGATGCTGCCACGGGTTTCAAGCGGCCCGCTTTCGATCAGGCGCGTCTGGCGGCAGCGCTAAACAAGGTGAGCCATGAGAGCTATCAAGCCGGCAATCTTCCGTTCGACCGTTTCGAACTGAGTGAGGATGGTCGCAGGCTCGACTTCCAGATTGAAGACACCCGGTGGAGCTGCGACCTTGCAAGCTATGACTGTACCAGCACCACATTCGATGCAAGGAAAGGGGACCGTAGGGAGCTCAGCCACCGCTACACGCCGCCAGCGGAGAACAACCCCGACAAGAGCAACGCGTCGCCCGACGGCAAATGGATCGCCTATATCAAGAACTGCAACGTTTTCCTGCGCAGCGAGGACGGATTGCAGGATGTTCCTCTGAGCCGGGACGGAGCCGAAGGCAATTGCTACGTCTTTTCGACGCTGAGCTGGTCGCCGGACTCGCGCCACCTCGCCGCTTACCTTGTTCGCCCCGGCTATAGGCGAGAGGTCCGCTACCTCAATTCTTCGACGGACCAGTTGGAGCGGGAATATTCAACAAAATTCTATCCCAGGCCGGGCGATGTCCTTCCGCTGCCCCAGCCAGTCCTGTTCGACATTGCCGGCCGGCGCCAGATCGTGATTGACGGTGCCCTCTTCTCGAACGTCTTCGAACTTTCCCCTCTCCGGTGGTGGGCGGACAGCCGCGGCTTCACTTTCGAATATAACCAGCGCGGGCATCAGCTTTATCGCCTGGTCGAGGTAGACGCCGCCTCGGGCCGCGGGCGCTCCCTGATCGATGAGACCAGCGAGACATTCGTTGATTATTTGCCGCTGGGGCATGGCCAGGAGGATGCCGGAAAAATCTTCCGTTACGATGTCGATGACGGGAAGGAGATCATCTGGGCATCAGAGCGCGACGGGTATGAGCATTTGTATCTTTTCAACGGCCGGACAGGCGCGCTCGAAAACCAGATCACGCGAGGTGAGTGGGTCGTCCGGAGGGTCAACCATGTCGATCCGGTCAAGCGTCAGATCTGGTTCGAGGCGAGCGGGATGAACTCGCAGGAGGACCCCTATTGGGTCCATGCTTACCGCATCGGCTTTGACGGCAAGGGACTGACTGCACTGACGCCCGAACCGGCCAACCACCATATCGAGTTCTCGCCTGACAGGCGCTATTATGTCGATCTCTGGTCACGCATCGATCTGCCCCCGCGCATGGCACTCTACCGCGCCAGCGACAATGCCAAGCTCCAGCAGATCGAGACGGCCGACATTTCTGAGCTCGTCGCCGCAGGCTGGCAGCCGCCGCTCAGTTTCCATTCCAAGGGGCGCGACGGCAAAACTGACATCTGGGGCGTGCTCCACCTGCCAGCCAACTTCGACCCGACGAAGAAATACCCGGTTGTGGAGAATATCTATGCTGGACCCCACGGCTCCTTCGTCCCAAAATCCTTCTCGCGGTGGACAGAGCCGCTCACGCAGCTGGGCTTCGTCGTTGCTCAGATCGACGGCATGGGCACCAACAACCGCTCCCGCGCCTTCCATGATGTTGCTTGGAAGAATCTGAAGGACGCAGGATTTCCCGATCGCATTCTGTGGCACAAGGCGGCGGCCGCGCAATATCCATGGTACGACATATCCAACGTCGGCATTTTTGGCGCATCCGCCGGCGGCCAGAGTGCAGTCAGCGCGCTGCTCTTTCACCCCGATTTCTACAAGGTCGCCGTCGCCAAAAACGGCTGCTTCGACAACAGGATAGACAAGACCTGGTGGAACGAACTTTGGATGGGGTGGCCGGTCGGCATTGAATATTCGCAATCCTCCGCCGTTGACAATGCTCACAGGCTGCAGGGCAAGCTGATGATCGCGGTCGGCGAAATGGATGATAATGTCGATCCGTTTTGCTCGTTCCAGCTTGCCGATCGACTCATCAAGGCAGGAAAAGATTTTGACATGGTCTACGTTCCTGGTGCCAATCACCATACTCTAGGCACCTACACCGAGCGCAAACTCCTAGACTTCTTCGTTCGCAACATTCTCGGTCAGACCCCGCCCGACTGGAACACCAAACCGATCGAGCTGGAATAGCTTGTGGCTCTTGCAATTGTTAGCTCGCCTTATCAGCTGTAATCAGGGCGAGGCGCGAGCAAATCTGCACCGAAGGACGATCGTGGAGTCTAGGACTTGCGCTGCGTATTGAGGATCGGCTCGCCGCGACGTTGGTCTGAGCAAACTGCTTGATAGGCACGCCTGCAGACCGCGTGTGTGCGATTGCAAGATCCCCTATCAGCCTGGTGTGAAGCGTTCAGGGGAAAAGCCGCACCCAACGCCGCTTCCGCTCGCCGTAACGCTACGGCGGTGCGGCCCACCGATCCGCTCGACGAGCATTGGAACACATAGGTCCCCGAACGGACGATTGCCTTGGCAATAGAAGACCCTCGTCGGTCATCGCCGCTGTGGGTGGCAGCCCGTCGGTCTGGAGCTGCCACGATTCTCATCCTCGCGTCACATATGAGCTGAAGCTTTCCGGATCGGGTATCCAATCGGCATCCAGTTGCTCGGCGATATGGTTGAATTCTGCCCTCAGGACAAGAGTGAGTAGAGCAGCCCCGCTACGAAAATCCCATCCTGGTTCGTTTGACGCATCGACTATTCAGATTGATTGGCGTGATACCCGGCGCGGCCGCAACACGCGAGGCCGTCAACCGCTGAGCAGAAAACCAGCCTTCGCCTTCCGCGGCGGCGGACCTCGTCAGCCTCTCGAAAGCTTGCCTGAGTAGGTTGCTCATGTGATCTGTGGAAGTGAGGATAGCGTGCACCCGTACAAACTAGACATTCATCGTGGCAGCTTGGCTGCAGGTGCAGCACGCCGTACCGCACGAGCAAGCGGACAGGCCGGCCAAGCCGGTTTTGAGCAGCACTTGGGCGAACTGCAGGCGGCGGACGAGTTGATGGGTGCGCTAGGCGAGGAGGTCCTCGTCAATGGCTCGCATGGTAAAGGTGAGTTGAGACCAACGAAGAGGCAGAGGATCCAAAGCAATCTGCAGCATGCTGTCACTGAGCGGCAACCAGGTGAGGTTGGCAACTCAGGCGCTCGCGTGATGATGCAACTCCCCACCGATCAGGTGGGTACATCGGAACGGGAGGCGCAACTTGTGATGCAGGGGGACGAGCACGAATACACCCCAGCACCGCATCTCGACGGGTCGATGCCCTCGACAGTGCAGCCGGATCGTCCAATTGTGGTCCCCGACGGTGCCGACAAGCGTCCTGTTTATTCCAACGATGCCACCGCCATCGAAGGGCTGAAGTCAGCACTCCTTGCGGGTAAAGCCAGGCCGGACACGGTCACTCGCAGCACAAATTCTCTTTTCGGCTTTAGTCGTTGGCTCTTTCAAAACAACAAGCCAGGGCTTGCTGCTCGGCTTTACCATCCGTCGCTGAGCCAGGATCTCGAGGAGTACGAGAGTAGGGGTGGTTCCTCCACCGTGGCTGGCGCACTGCGTCAATTGATGAAGTCGATGGGCGGAGCCGGCCCGATTGTGGGTCGCGCTGTCCTGAACCCCCATCCTGACGACGCCGCGCTCACCAGACATTTCAGATCCGCGAGCGGCTACGCAACTGCTCTTAACCATTTCAGTCATTACCTACGTCAAAATGACAAGCTCGGAATTGCGGGTCGCATTTACGATAAATCGCTGGATAAAGATGTTGAGAGCTACAAGGCCGCCTCCTCTAATGGTGGAGCTCCGATCGAATCTGCGCTGGTTTATCTCCGCAAGAACCCGCCGCGCGTTATACTCGGGAATCATCTGGAAAACGCGGTCAGCATGGAGGCTCGTCCCCGTGGCGACGCTGCTCAGCATACCGCACCACAGCAGGGATTCGATTGGCCAGAGGAGCTCCTGCCGGTAGGTTATAAGGAGGGCACCGATCTACCATTGTCTCTCGCCCCAACCGCGCACCAACACCAAGCGCCCGACTTTGGAGAGGCCGTCCCTCACTTGAACTGGCGCCACGGCGACCAGGGCGCCCCGGAGGAGCTGGTAGCTGCACGGGACAGGAGCAGCCCGCTGCCAAGCGAGGCGGTGCCACATAAATCTGGACGGGGACTCGCTACGCAGCCCAGATTGTGGGCGGAGAAATCCGCCTCGCCAGAGCTCTTTCGACGGCGGGCGGAGCAGGCTCTGCCGGCGTCCGCCAGAGGTGTGGAGACATCCTCCGCGGTTGATGAAGCCGCGCAGGCCGCTCGCCAAGCTTTGGCTTGGTTGCAGCAGGAGATGGAGGGGATCGAACCGATGCAGGATCCTCATGAGGTGGCTACACCGGAATGTGAGGCGCAGCTCGTCAGGCAGAGGGATGAGCACGAATCCACCCCAGCACCGCATCCCGGAGGTGGTGGGTCGATGCCCTCGACAGTGCAGCCGGATCGTCCAATTGTAGTCCCCGACGGTGCCGACAAGCGTCCTGTCTATTCCAACGATGCGACCGCTATCGAAGGGCTGAGGGCAGCATTCCACGCGGGTAAGGCCAAAGCGAACACGGTCACTTACAATGTAAATTCTCTTTTCGGCTTTAGTCGGTGGCTCCTTCAAAACAACAAGCCAGGGTTTGCTGCTCGGCTTTACCATTCGTCGCTGGATCAGGATCTCAAGGAGTACGAGAGTACGGGTGGTTCCTCCACCGTGGCTGGCGCACTGCGTTACCTCAAGAAGTCGACAGGCGGAGCCCCGATTATGGCTCGCCCTGTCGTGATCCCCTATCCTGACGATGCCGAGCTCATTAGAAATTACAGAGCCGCTTCGACCAAGGAGTACCTGGCAGCGCCTGCGACCGGACGGAATCCAGATACCGTGGGCGGCTATACAAATTTTCTTAGACATTTTAGTCAGTACCTGCGTCAAAATAACAAGCTTGGGATTGCGGCTCGGATTCACGACAAATCGCTGGATAAAGATGTTGAGAGCTTCAAGGCTGTCTCCTATGGTAATAGGCTAAGTATCAGTTCTGCATTGGCTCACCTCCGGGATATCCTGCCGCGCATTGTGCTCGGGCGCGAAACTGTCCTTTCTGCTCATCCGGCAGACGCAGTCACCAGGCGCGTTGGGGCCGCTGCTGAAGCTGGGCCAGCGGCACCGGCAAGAGCTCCCCAACCCGCCTCGCCAGCAACCGCTAGGCTGCCAGGCACCTACCGCGGCCTTCCACTGGTTGATGTGACCACACTGACTACCAGTTCCTCTGGGGCTCAGATCGGGGCGCTCGATCCGACAGCCCCGTCCAACGTTGCAACGGGGCGGGTGCTCGGCGCCGCCGAATGGCTGAGCGACGCCCATATCCAGAGAGATTACAATTTGCTGGAGGGGCAACTGCAGGGGATCAATCCGGCGCTCGCTGCCCGGACTCGGCTGGTGGATCCTTCCGTATCCCATCTACTGCGACACACGTCGCCGCAAGACGCTCGAGGCATATTGCAGTCCATCTATAATCAAAACAACGCCACAGCCGACTTCCTGTTCTTGCCAGTGAATAATGGCACGGCTACTAGCCCCGGCACCCATTGGTCGCTGCTGCTCGTTGATCGCCGCGACCCGGAAAGGCGGTTCGCCTATCACTACGACTCCCTCCAGCGAGAGGGATATAACGACGTGCCTGCAAAACAGCTCGCAGGACTGCTGAATGCCACCTTGGCGCCAGCCCCCATGGCCAGACAGACGAACCATTATGATTGCGGCGTATTTGTCCTGGAGGGCACGTGGGCGCTGGTTGAACGATTGGTGAAAGGGCAGCGGCCAGACCACGAGCCGCTGCCCCTCGACAACCTCGTTGCCGATCGGCAGGCGCTGCAAGACCGGCTAAGGAGGCGCTTGCCGCACGAGGAAGAGCCGCGGCAGCTGCTGGAGGATGAACCCGCCTCCCCACCGATGATGGCATTCGAGCCAGGGGAACTGCGGCAACTGTTGGAAGACGAGCCTGCCTCCCCACCAATGATGGCGTTCGAGCCAGGGGAACTGCGGCAACTGTTGGAGGACGAGCCTGCCTCCCCACCAATGATGGCGTTCGAGCCAGGGGAACTGCGGCAACTGTTGGAGGATGAACCCGCTTCCCCACCGATGATGGCGTTCGAGCCAGGGGAACTGCGGCAACTGTTGGAAGACGAGCCTGCCTCCACTTGGGCACAAATCAATTCGACCCCACATGCGCGAGCGGACGGTGTTCATCAGCCAGCCCAGGCGCCGTGGCTCCCTGAACGCAGAAGATAACTTTGCGGAGGAGCGGTCACGCAACTGTCGGCGGCGCCGGGCCTCAGGGTGAATGGAAAGGATGGAGTGGCGGATGGTGTCGCGTGAAGGCGCAACACGCGTGCTGACCGACCTGCATACGTAGGAAGTCGTTCATTGCTCCCAAATCGTATGTGAGGAACATTCCTGTCCCGGCTGCGCCGCGCGATGCTAGGTCGCGTTGTTCAGCGGGCCAAGCCGATGACACCTACGAAGCTACTGATCGGGCAGATCGCCGTTGTGTGCGCAATTGTCATTATCGGCGTATGGACGGCAACCCAATGGTGCGCTCAAATGCTGACCTACCAGACGCCTCTCGGCGCACCATGGTTTCTCTTCGCCGGCTGGCCAATCTACAAGCCGTGGAAGCTGTTTGAATGGTGGTTCCACTTCGATGCTTATGCGCCGGAGGTCTTCGACAAAGCCGGTACGCTTGCAGGCGCCAGCGGATTCCTGGGTTGTGCCGCCGCAATCGCTGGCTCGCTTTTGCGCGCGCGACAGCGCGGGTCGGTTACGACCTATGGGTCTTCACGGTGGGCCACGACTCATGAGGTCGAGACGGCAGGGTTGTTACGGCCGGCGGGCGTTTTCCTCGGTAGGCTGAACGATCGCTATCTGCGCCATGACGGCCCGGAGCACGTCATGGCATTTGCGCCGACGCGTTCGGGCAAGGGCGTGGGGCTGGTTGTTCCAACGCTACTTTCCTGGACCGGGTCTGCCATCATTCATGATATAAAAGGCGAAAATTGGCAGTTGACCTCCGGCTGGCGGTCGAAATTCTCGTACTGCCTTCTGTTCAATCCGACCGACCCGAGATCGGCACGCTACAACCCGCTGCTGGAGGTGCGCAAAGGCCCAGATGAGATCCGGGACGTTCAAAACATCGCCGACATCCTCGTCGATCCCGAGGGCGCGCTGGAGCGACGGAACCACTGGGAGAAGACCAGCCATTCACTCCTAGTTGGCGCCATTTTGCACGTGCTCTACGCTGAAGAGGACAAGACGCTGGCCCGCGTCGCCACCTTCCTGTCGGACCCGCAACGCTCGTTTGCCGCAACGCTACGGCGGATGATGACGACAAACCATCTCGGGACGGGGCATAACCCTCAGGTCCATCCCGTAGTGGCCTCGGCGGCTCGCGAACTCCTGAACAAGTCGGAAAACGAGCGCTCAGGCGTCCTCTCGACCGCCATGTCCTTTCTCGGGCTTTATCGTGATCCAACGGTCGCGGCGGCCACTTCGTCCTGCGACTGGCGCATCGCTGACCTAGTGGATGGAGAGCGACCGCTGTCGCTCTATCTGGTCGTGCCGCCTTCGGATATCTCGCGCACCAAGCCTTTTGTGCGACTGATCTTGAACCAGATCGGCAGGCGGTTGACGGAGCGTCTGGAGGGGGACCCGAAGAAGAGCCGTAAGCATCAGCTGCTCATGATGCTGGACGAGTTTCCGGCGCTCGGTCGCCTCGACTTCTTCGAAACGGCGCTCGCCTTCATGGCAGGTTATGGCATTCGCTCCTATCTGATCGCACAATCTTTGAACCAGGTTTCAAAGGCCTATGGCGAGAACAATGCTATTCTCGACAATTGCCACGTGCGAATTGCCTTTTCCTCCAATGACGAACGCACGGCCAAGCGCATCTCGGATGCCCTCGGCACCGCAACCGAACTTAGGTCGATGCGCAACTATGCGGGCCATCGGCTTGCGCCCTG
>NZ_RZPL01000007.1:15678-26293 GCF_004022805.1 Mesorhizobium sp. M7A.F.Ca.CA.002.04.1.1
GTCATGGTGAGCCGCCAGGAAACCGCGCGCCCGCTCCTGACGCCAGGCGAGGTGATGCAATTGCCGCCGTCAGACGAATTGGTCCTGGTTTCTGGGTTGCCGCCGATCCGCGCCAAGAAGCTGCGCTATTATCAGGATCAGAATTTCACAGATCGGGTGCTGCCTGCGCCGGTGCTGCACGACGGACCCTATGCGGACTGCCCTGCATCACGCCCGGACGGCTGGACTGGACAAGTGTGCAGCGTCGATAGCCGACTTGCTGCGGACGAGGAAAGCGCCGACGCGCCAGTTGAAGACGAGGGAGGCGTTCAGCAGCAACGCCATCCAAGCCTGCCCGAAGAAGACGTTGTTGTCTCTCAAGAGCCCGATCAGGCCGATCTGTACAAGCCCGCAGACGATGACAGCGAAGCGCTCGCGGACAAGCGTGTCATGGATCGGATTTCCACTGCGGCCCGCGTCTACGGTATCAACGAGGGCAGGGGCGACGATGTCATTCCCGGCTTCTGAAGTCCGCTGAGTTGCAGAGCGCACCTCAGCGTAGATAACGGCCATAAGCAATTTTGAGCGTCTGGCCGATGCTTCTCCCGTCGCCGGCGCAACGCCGGGCCGTCGGAACGATCCGCATGAAGCCGCACCGCATTCGCCATCAGTTTCTGCTTGAGCCGGAGCTCAGCGAGAAACTGGACAACCTCAGTCGCGATCCGTCAACGACCAAATCAGCGATCGTGGGGAAGGCGATCGAGGCGTTCATCGAGCGGCGTGGCGAGAGCGAGTTCGATCGGCGCTACGGCGTAAGGCTTGACCGGCTCTCCCGCGATCTTGCCCACGTCAGGCGCGATTCCGAGGTGATCCTGGAGAGCCTGGCGCTCTTCATCCGCTTTTCGATCACCCTTCACGCCCACACGCCGGTCCCGGATCGGGCAACGCAGGCTATTGCCCAAGAGCGTTTCGAGAAATTCGTTGAGAAGGTCGGCCGCCAGATCGCTTCCGGCAAAAAGTCGCTTAGCAAAGACAATGGTGGGGGAGGGGAAGGATGAGCTCTCATCCCGAGGCCGACCACCGGCGGCGTGTCATGCTGCGCACCGCCATGGGTCCGGCAATCACCGAAGCCCTGGCCGATCCGTCCGTCATCGAGGTGATGGTCAATCCCGACGGCGCGCTGCGACTCGACCGGTTAGGCGAAGGTCGGGTCGATACCGACGTTCACATGCACCCGTCCGAGGCAGAACGTATCATCCGCCTGGTTGCTTCGCACGTGCGCGCCGAGGCGCACGCCGACAACCCGATCGTCAGTGCCGAATTGCCGTCTGGCGAACGCTTCGAAGGCCTGCTGCCACCTGTGGTGTTGGCGCCATGTTTTGCCATCCGCAAGCCCGCCGCGAAAGTCTACACCCTGGCCGACTATGTTGCCGAACGCATCATGCTGCCGCTGCAGGCCGATGCGCTGAAAAAGGCCGTCCGCGAGCGGCGCAACATGCTGATCGCCGGCGGCACTTCCTCGGGGAAGACAACACTCGCCAACGCTCTGCTGGCTGAAGTCGCCGAATGCGACGATCGGGTGATCCTGATCGAGGACACACGCGAACTGCAGTGCGCGGCCAGGGACTGCGTTGCCCTGAGAACAAGGCGGGGCTCGGTCACCCTTGCCGATCTCGTGCGCTCGACGCTGAGGCTCAGGCCGGACCGCATCATCGTGGGCGAGGTGAGGGGCGCGGAAGCGCTCGACATGCTGAAGGCATGGAACACCGGGCACCCAGGCGGCATCGCTACCGTACACGCCAATTCCGCGCGCTCGGCTCTCTATCGCATTGAGCAACTCGCCCAGGAAGCGGTGGTCACCGTTCCCCGCCGGCTCATCGCTGAGGCGATAGATCTGATCGTCTTCATAGCGGGACGCGGCTCGTCGCGCCACATCGACGCAATCGCCGAGGTCACCGGTCTCGACGGCAGCGGCGATTACGCCGTTGCCCCGCTCACGCTTTCGCAACTCCAGCAGCTTTGAAAGGCCTTCCTCATGCGCAAGAAGCTTCGCTTTCTTTCGTCCACAGCGCTCGCGTTTCTTATCACGGCCCCGGTTTATGCCGCCGGCTCCGGCATGCCGTGGGAGCAGCCGCTGCAGCAGATCCTGGAGTCCGTGCAGGGACCGGTCGCCAAGATCGTTGCGGTGATCATCATTATCACCACCGGCCTGACGCTTGCCTTCGGCGACACCGCCGGTGGTTTTCGGCGCCTGATTCAGATCGTCTTCGGTCTGTCGATCGCCTTCGCGGCATCGAGCTTCTTCCTCTCCTTCTTCTCCTTCGGTGGTGGGGCGCTCGTCTGATGGCCGCCGGGGAGCAGCATATCGAGGGCTTCGCAGTACCGGTCCACCGGGCGCTGACCGAGCCGATCCTGCTCGGCGGGGCTCCGCGCGCGGTGGCGATCCTCAACGGTACAGTGGCCGCGGCCATTGGCTTCGGCTTGCAGCAATGGATTGCTGGTCTGGTGCTTTGGATCGCAGGCCACTCGTTAGCGGTGTTTGCCGCAAGACGCGATCCGGACTTCGCCAGCGTGCTTGTGCGCCACCTACGTCTGAAGGGGTGGCTTGCATGCTGAACCTTTCGGAATATCGAAGCAAAGCCGACCGGCTTGCCGACCATCTACCCTGGGCTGCCTTGGTGGCGCCCGGCATCGTGCTCAACAAGGACGGCAGCTTTCAGCGGACGTTGCGGTTCCGCGGCCCGGATCTCGAAAGTGCGACGGAGGCTGAACTCGTCGGCATTTGCGCCCGGGCGAACAATGCTCTCAGACGCCTTGGCTCTGGCTGGGCATTGTTCTTTGAGGCCGAGCGCACAGAAGCGCTGGGCTATCCGAACTCGCATTTTCCTGACGCCGCGTCGTGGCTGGTCGACGAAGAACGCCGCGCTGCTTTCGAGGGGAAGGTAGCGCACTACGAGAGCCGCTATCATCTGACCTTGGTGTTTATGCCACCGCCGGACGCCCAGGCGCGCGCAGAAAGCACGCTCGTCGACTCTCATTATTCCCGAGGAGAAAGAGACTGGCGCCAGGATCTGGCGAGGTTCCGTGACGAGACCAACCGCGTGCTCGATCTCTTCTCGGGTTTCATGTCCGAAGTACGCGTCCTCGATGATGCTCAGACGTTGACCTACCTCCACGGCACGATTTCGCCTCGTCGCCATCCTATCATGGCCCCGGAAACGCCGATATATCTGGATGCAATCCTGGTCGATGCGCCGCTTACCGGTGGCCTGGAGCCGATGCTGGGTGAGCAGCATCTTCGCACACTGACCATCCTCGGCTTTCCGAACCTCACCCGGCCCGGAATCCTCGATACCCTCAATCATCAGGATTTCGCCTATCGCTGGATGACGCGCTTCATTCCGCTCGAGAAAACGGAAGCCACGAAGACGCTGACGCGATTGCGCCGGCAGTGGTTTGCCAAGCGCAAATCGATCGTGGCAATCCTACGCGAGGTCATTACCAACGAGCCGGTCCCGCTTGTCGATAGCGATGCCGACAACAAGGCGCTCGATGCCGACGAAGCCCTTCAGGCATTGGGCGGTGATCATGTGAGTTTCGGCTATCTCACCACCACCGTGACGGTGTGGGGCGAGGATCGCCAAGCCGCTGCAGAGAAGCTTCGCGCGGTCGAGCGCATCATCAATGGGCTCGGCTTCACCACGATCCGAGAAGGCGTCAATGCGGTCGAGGCTTGGCTCGGCTCATTGCCTGGCCATGTCTACGCTAACGTTCGCCAACCGCTCGTTCATACATTGAACCTTGCCCATCTCATGCCGCTGTCGTCGGTTTGGGCCGGTCCTGCGACAAACGAGCATCTCGCGAAAGTCACCCAAACCGAAGCGCCACCGCTTTTCGTTGCCGAGACCAGTGGGTCGACACCGTTTCGGCTTTCCACCCACGTCGAAGATGTCGGCCACATGCTGGTTGTTGGTCCGACCGGCGCCGGCAAGTCGGTTCTGCTTGCTCTGATTGCTCTGCAGTTCAGGCGCTACGCCGGCGCCCAGGTTTATGTCTTCGACAAAGGCAATTCGGCCCGTGCTGCAACACTTGCCATGGGTGGAGAACACCACGCGCTAGGAGCGGACGGTTCCCTTGCCTTTCAGCCACTGCGCAGCATCAACGACCAGGCTAGCCGAAGCTGGGCGGCCGAATGGATCGCCAGCCTTGTTGCCCACGAGAACGTCACCGTCACGCCGGAGGTGAAGGAGGCTATTTGGTCAGCGCTGGCCAGCCTTGCCACCGCGCCGGCGCAGGAACGCACACTGACCGGTCTTTCGGTCCTGCTTCAATCCAATGCGCTGAAGACCGCATTGATGCCCTACACGCTCGACGGTCCCTTCGGCCGCCTGCTCGATGCCGATCATGATGGGCTGGCCTTGTCGGATGTGCAGTGTTTCGAGACCGAGGAGTTAATGCACAGCCAAAGCGCTTTGCTGCCGGTGCTTACCTATCTGTTCCAGCGACTTGAGGAACGGTTCGACGGACGGCCCACGCTGATCATGCTCGACGAGGCGTGGGTCTATCTCGACAATCCGCTGTTCGCCGCCCGCATCCGCGAATGGCTGAAGGTGCTGCGAAAGAAGAACGTGTCGGTTGTCTTCGCTACGCAGTCGCTGGCTGATATCGCGGGCTCTGGCATAGCGCCGGCAATCATCGAAAGCTGCCCGCAGCGCATTTTCCTTCCCAATGATCGTGCCGTGGAACCCCAGGCGCGCACAGCCTACGAGCGCTTCGGTTTAAGCGAGCGGCAGATCGAATTGATCGCCCGCGCCACGCCGAAGCGTCAGTATTATCTGCAATCGCGCCGCGGCAACCGTCTGTTCGAGCTCGAGCTTGGCCCCATCGCTCTTGCGCTTTGCGGTGCTTCCGATCCGGCCACGCAGACTCTGATCGACAGGATCATGTCCGAAGACGGGCAAGGCAGCTTTGCCTCGCAGTTCCTGATCGCGCGCGGCCTCGATTGGGCCGGCGAACTTCTCAAGCAATTCCCTCAACCAGACAAGGAGCAATTCTCATGATGCGGCGACGCCTTCTCTCCGGCCTGATCACCGTTTCCCTGATCGCCAAGCCTATGGCCGACTATGTGCAGCCCGCCTACGCCCTTATCGTGTTCGATCCGTCCAATTATGCGCAGAACGTGCTGACGGCCGCGCGCGCATTGGAGCAGATCAACAACCAGATCCAGTCGCTGCAGAATCAGGCGACCATGCTGCAGAACATGGCGCGCAATCTTCAGCGTCTGGATTTCTCTTCCGTTGGCCAACTCACCGGTTCGCTCCATCGCATCGACGGCTTGATGGACCAGGCGAGTGGCCTCAGCTTTGATCTGGGCAAGCTTCAAGACCAGTGGCGCAGCCAATATCCGGAAAGCTACGACGCCACGATCAAAGTCAGCGATGTGGCGAGTGCTGCGCGGGAGCGTTGGCAAACCGCCATGCAGGCGTTCCGCCAGACCATGGGTGTCCAGTCGCAAATCGTCGAGAACGTCCGCGCCGACGGCGATCTGCTCGCCGATCTCGTCAACCGCAGCCAAGGGGCGGCCGGTGCGCTTCAGGCAAGCCAGGCCACCAACCAGCTGATGGCGCTTTCGACAAAACAGCAGATGCAGATCCAGACGCTGCTCGCAACGCAGTTTCGAGCTGAGGCCGAGGATGCCGCCCGCAAGGCCCAGTCAGACGAAGCCGCCCGCGAGATGACGGAGCGATTCTTGGGTACCGGCTCGGCTTATCCCGGCAATTAATCACGAGTTCATCACGACGAGAAAGGCAGCGGCATGAACGACCTTGGCGTCATCGATCGCTTCATGGAGACCTTCATCCGCTACATCGACAGCGGGTTCGGTCTGCTATCGGGCGACCTCGCCTTCCTCACTACCATTCTGATCGGCATTGACATCACACTTGCCGGCCTGGCGTGGGCGCTCGGCGACGAAACCAGCGTTCTCGGCCGGCTTGTCCGCAAGGTGCTCTATGTTGGCGTCTTCGCCTTCATTCTGAACAATTTCAAGAACCTCGCCGATATCGTTTATCGTTCTTTTGCCGGTCTCGGGATTAAGGCGTCGGCCGGCAATCTGTCGGCAGACAATCTCTTGCGCCCGGGCCGCATTGCCGCGACCGGTTTCGAAGGTGCTTGGCCAATGCTTGACCAAGCCAGTCAGCTCCTGGGCTTCCCGGAAATCTTCGGCAACGCACTGACCATCTTCGTGCTGCTGATGGCCTGGTTCCTGGTCATCATCGCCTTCTTCATCCTTTCCATCCAGCTTTTCATCACCATCCTTGAGTTCAAGCTCACCACGCTGGCAGGTTTTGTTTTGGTTCCATTCGCACTTTGGAACCGTTCAGCGTTCCTGGCCGAACGCGTGCTCGGCCATGTTATCTCGTCAGGCATCAAGGTGATGGTGCTCGCCGTCATTGTCGGTATCGGCTCCACGCTCTTCGGGGAGTTCGCTTCCGCATTGCAAGGCAAGGAGCCGGATCTTGCCGGTGCCATGTCCCAGGTACTGGGCGCACTGGCATTGCTTGGCCTTGGCATTTTTGGGCCGGGGATCGCGTCGGGTCTTGTCTCAGGCGCACCGCAGCTTGGGGCGGGCGCCGCCCTCGGCACGACCGCGGCGGCAGCGGGTGTATCACTCGTTGCTGGAGGCACAGCATTTGCTGGCGCGCGTATGGCAACCAGCGGCGGTGTCGCCGCCATCCGAGCCGGCACAACAATGGGATCGGCTGCTTCCACGTCATGGCAGATCGGGCGCGCAACCTCGCCCGACGCTGGCCTCTCCGGTGTGGCTGCTGGAATGCATGGTGTAACCAGTGCAGCTGGCGGCGCCGCTATACGCATAGCGCGATCCGCCACTGCAAGTGTTGGGCGCAACGCCGATGCCGGGCGCGATGCCGCGTGGACCGCGACCGGCGGCACGCCGACAGCGCCAATGACCGAACGCTCTGCCGGTTCGGCCACTGTTTCGGCGCCGACGTGGGCAAGGCGCCTACGTTCTGAACAGACCGCCCGTGCAAATCGCCACGCTGCCATGCAAGCTGTCCGAGACGGAGACCGGCCGGGAGGCAGCGCCACCCCCTCTCTCAACGACAAGGATGACTAGATGCTCTTCAAGCGACCCGTGCACCGTTACGGCAAAACACCCGAACCGGTCACGCCGTATCAAAAAGCCGCCCAGCTGTGGGACGAGCGCATCGGCTCATCTCGACTGCAGGCCAGGAACTGGCGGATCATGGCCCTTGGCTGCCTGGCCTTGGCGACCGGGCTTTCCGGCGGACTCGTATGGCAGTCGATGCAAAGCCGTGTCGTGCCTTATGTCGTCGAGGTCGATGGCTTCGGCGAGACGCGCGCCGTCGCGCCGGCGATCCGGAATTATGAGCCCTCGGATGCTCAGATCGCCTGGCATCTCGGCCGCTTCATCCAGAATGTCCGTTCCGTTTCCACCGATCCGGTTTTGGTACGGCAGAACTGGTTGGCAGCGTACGACTTTGCTAGCGATCGCGCAGCGCTCTTCCTCAACGAATACGCCAAGGCGAACGACCCCTTCGGTCAGATCGGAACGCGCAGTGTTTCGGTACAGGTCACCAGCGTGGTCAGAGCCTCCGAAAGTTCATTCCAGGTCAAATGGACCGAGCAGGTGTTTGAGCGCGGAAGCCTTGCCAGCACGATGCGCTGGACTGCGATCCTCACGATCGTGATTCGCTCGCCAAGCAATACGGATCAGCTGCGCAAGAATCCGCTCGGCGTCTTCATCAATGCCATTGACTGGTCACGCGAGCTCGACAGCGCCGTCCCAACCCCCCTTTCTCCGACGGAGTCCACCAATGAAAGGTAAAATGTCACCGATTCGTGCCGTGCTGATCCTATCGGTGTCGGCAGCGGTCGTTTCCGCTTGTGCATCGAAGAAGGTGCCGCCGCCTGAGATTTCCTATGACGCTGCCGACTTCAAACCGGCCGCGATCGAAAAGGCGCCGGAGAGGCCGATTAGAATTGTCGAGGTGCCAAAACCACTGCCGCTGCCTGGCCAAATGCAGCCCGAGCCCGGCAAGGCCGAGGACAAGCGCCCCCCTGAAGAACGCGTCGCTGATGCCAACAAAGCCGCGACCCAGCAACCCACCAAGTACGGGTATGTTAATGCCGTGCAAGTCTACCCCTTCACCGATGGCGCGCTTTATCAACTCTATGCCGCGCCGGAGCGCGTGACCGACATCGCTCTGCAGCCGGGCGAGAAACTAACCGCCGTGTCGGCTGGCGACACCGTGCGCTGGGTCATTGGCGATACCGCAAGCGGCACCGGTGACAATCAGCGCACCCATGTTCTGGTAAAACCCTTCGCGCCGGGTCTTGCCACCAATGTCGTCATTACGACGGACCGGCGGACCTATCATTTGCAGCTTCAAAGCACCGAGAAGACCGCAATGGCGGCAATCTCCTGGACCTACAGCCAAGACCAGATCATCGCGCTTCGCCAGCGCAATGCTCAAGCCGAGGCAGTTACACCGGTCGCGTCGAATATCGCGCTCGAAAACCTTCGCTTTCGCTACTCAATCAGTGGCGACACACCGCCCTGGAGACCGACGCGAGCCTTCGACGACGGCAGCAAGGTCTATATTGAGTTCCCTCGTCGCATAGATCAGGGCGAGGCGCCACCACTCTTCATCGTCGGCGCAGATGGGAGCAGCGAGCTCGTCAACTATCGCGTGCGCGGCAACTATTACATCGTCGATCGGCTCTTCGCCGCGGCCGAACTTCGCCTCGGCACCAAGCGGCAGCAGGTGATCCGCATCAGCAGGATTGACGGCAGGCAACCGCAACGGCGGATCTCGCTCTTTCGCGGCAGCCGGCGAGGTGAGGACTCATGATCGAAAATTCCCGCTCTGGCATCCCGCCGAAACTGGATCCCGAGGAACTGCAGCTTCGGGCCTCTCCCCGCCGCGTGGTGCGGTTCAGGCGCGGTGTGATCATCGCGATCGCAGCGCTCGGATCCGGCGCTGTCTTCGGCGTTACCATGATCGCCCTCCAGGGGCCGGCCCTTCGCATCAGGGATCAGGCGGAAGATCTCTACAACACTGAGCGCAAACCAACCGCCGAGGGGCTCGATACGCTTCCCCATGACTATTCCGGCATGAAGCCGAAGCCTCCCGTCCTTGGGCTACCTTTGCCGGGCGACCTCGGCCGCCCCATCCTCGAGCGGCAGCGCCAGCTCGGCATCGTGCCGGGCCAAGACATCTCGGCCGAGGAGCAGCGTCTAGCGCAGCAGGCGATCGAAGCGCGTGAATCGCGGGTGCTTTTCCGCGTCGAAAATCGAGCTCAAAAGACAGATGTCGGAGAGAGCGTGCAAACTGCTCAGCATCCATTTGAGGCGCTTCCCCAATCCGAAGCAGGACGCGCGTCAGCCTCGGTGGCGGCGGCGGAAGGCGACCAGAACAATCAGCAGCGAAAGCTTGATTTTCTCAGCCAGCGGAGCACTGGCGGGATCTACAATCCGCATGCGCTGCAGACGCCGATCTCGCCATATCAACTGATGGCTGGCAGCGTGATTGCCGCCAGCCTGATCACCGGCATCAATTCCGATTTGCCGGGCCTTGTCGTCGCGCAAGTCACCGAAAATGTGCACGACACGGTCACGGGCAACATATTGCTGATTCCGCAGGGCTCACGTCTTATCGGCGTCTACGACAGCGTCGTCGCGTTCGGGCAAAAGCGAGCGCTGCTGGTCTGGCAGCGCATTCTGCTGCCCGACGGCTCGTCGGCCGAAATCGACAATCTGCCCGCGAGCGACACCGCCGGCTACGCAGGGCTGGAAGACGAAGTCGATTTCCACACTTGGCAGATGATCAAGGGAGTGGCGCTTGCCACATTGCTCGGTGTCGGCACAGAATTCAGCCTCGGCGAAAACGAGAGCGATCTGGTCAAGGCGATCCGGGAATCAGCCCAGCAGAACGCCAGTCGAGCCGGCCAGCGCATCACCGAAAAAAACCTCAATATCCAGCCCACCATCGTCGTCCGCCCAGGTTGGCCACTGCGCGTCATCGTGCACAAGGACATCGTGCTGCGGCCATACGCCAGTTGAGCAGGAGTTATCATGGCTGACCTGAAACTTGGAAAACTTCCGGACCGAACAGCTTCGAAGATCACCATTACCGTCAGCGCGGAGCTGAGCCAAACACTCAAGGAGTATGCTGCACTTTACCGTCAGACCTATGGTCAGTCTGAAACCGTGGCAGAACTCATCCCTTTCATGCTGGCGGCGTTTCTGGAAGGCGACCGAGCCTTTGCCAAGGCCAGAAAGGAACGTCTGCCGACGGAGCTTGCCGGAAAATCGTGACTCCTCCGCTAGGGCAGCTGGAACATTGCCTAGCTGTCGCGACCTACCTGCTCCTCGCGAAGCATAGGATCAAACACCTTGGAATGCAGGTATGCGCAAGAGATGATGTGGAAGGAGATACCGCGCAACAGCCTAAGTTTGCATTTTCGATTTGGTCGGCCGTGAACTATCCGCAAGCCATTGATCTGGCCTGTTGATTGAGGCGGATAGCGGCTTTGGAATTGCAGGATTAGCGGTATTTGGACGCTGTTTTCCTGCAATTCGGTTTTGCGA
>NZ_RZPL01000800.1:0-2441 GCF_004022805.1 Mesorhizobium sp. M7A.F.Ca.CA.002.04.1.1
GGCCAAGAGTCGATTTGCCCGAGCCGGATTCACCAACGATGCCGATGGTCTGGTTGCGCTGCAGCCGGATCGAGATGTGATCGACTGCACGCAGCATCAGCGGTTCGCCAGCAAGAAACCCGCCGCCGATCCTGAACGTCACTTCGACATTCCTGCCTTCGAGCAGCACTGGGGCGTTGGCGGGCGGCGGCGCCTTGCTGCCGGTCGGCTCGGCCGCCAGCAGCATTTTCGTGTAGGCATGCTGTGGGTTGACGAAGATGGCCTCCGCCTCCCCCTCCTCGACAACCTCGCCCTGGCGCATGACATAGACCCGATCGGCAAAGCGGCGGACGATGCCAAGATCGTGGGTGATGAAGACGATCGCCATGCCGAGCTTGCGCTGCAATTCGGCCAGAAGCATCAGGATCTGCGCCTGTATGGTCACATCGAGCGCCGTCGTCGGCTCGTCGGCGATCAATATGTCAGGGTCGTTGGCGAGAGCCATCGCGATCATCACACGCTGGCGCTGGCCACCCGACATTTCGTGCGGATAGGATTTCATCCGCCGCTCGGGATCGGGAATATGCACCAGCCGCAGCAGTTTGAGCGCTTCTTCACGCGCCTCGGCGACATTCAGGCCCCGATGCCGGCGGATCGGTTCGATCAACTGGTTGCCGATTGAATAGAGCGGATCGAGCGAAGTCATCGGCTCCTGGAAGATCATGCTGATCTTGCGGCCACGGACCTTGTTGAGCTCGGATTTGCTGAGTGTTAGAAGATTGCGGCCACGATAGTCGACGCTGCCTGTCGCTTCGCCATTCGACGCCAGCAGGCTCATCGCCGCCATCATCGTCTGGCTTTTGCCGGAGCCGGATTCGCCGGCCACGGCAACGGTCTCGCCCGATTTGACATGGATGTTTATGCCCTTGACCGCCTCGACGGCGCCGTCGAGCGTGCGGAAGCGGACACGCAAATCCTTGACGCTGAGGATCGTTTCGGAAGCAGCCATCTCAGCGGTCCCCCTCTTTATCGACCCGCATCTTAGCGATCCCCATCTTAGCGATCCCTCGGGTCGAGTGCGTCGCGCAGGCCGTCGCCGACGAAGTTCAGCGCAAACAGCGTCGAGACGAGGAAGAAGGCGGGGAACAGGAGCAGCCAGTTGGCGGTGCCGATGTTCTTGGCGCCGACCGAGATCAGAACGCCCCAGCTGGTCATCGGCTCCTGCACGCCGAGGCCGAGAAACGATAGGAAGCTTTCCAGGATGATCACCTGCGGCACCAGCAGCGTCATGTAGATGACCACCGGGCCGAGCAGGTTGGGGATGACGTGGCGCAGCAGGATGCCGCGCTGGCCGACGCCCATGGCTTCCGCCGCCTGGACATATTCCTGGCGGCGGATCGACAGTGCCTGGCCGCGCACGATGCGCGCCATGTCGAGCCACAGCACGGCGCCGACGGCCAGGAACATCAGCACGAAGTTGCGGCCGAAGAACACCACCAGCATGATGACGAAGAAGATGAAGGGCAAGGAATAGAGCACGTCGACGATGCGCATCATCACCTCGTCGACCTTGCCTCCGGCAAAACCGGCAGCGGCCCCGTAGACCACGCCGATGACCACCGCCACGACGCCCGCGAGCAGGCCGATGGCCAGCGATATACGCCCGGCCATCAGCGTGCGCGACAACAGGTCCCGTCCGGTGTTGTCGGTGCCGAACAGGAAATATTGCTGCTTGATCGAGGCGCTCATCGTCACTTCGAGACCGTCCGGCGACTTGCTCTCGATCTTGGTGTCGTCAAAGGCATCGGATCGGTCAAGATAGCGGATGTTGCGATCGTCGATCGGCCTGGTCGACTTGACGGTGACGAAGACCTGGTTGCCTTCCTGCCGCCATTCCTTGATGTCGACCCGCATGCGCTTGATCGCTTCGGTGAGCGCCGTCTCGATCATGTCGGCCTTCGGATAGGCTGACAGGCTTGGCGGCATGCGCACATAGTCGGCATAGATGGTGGTGTATTGATGCGGCACGAACCACGGCCCGAACACGCTGACGACACCGATCAGGGCAAGGTAATACAGGCTGAACATGGCGGCGCGATTGGCCTTGAGCCGCGCCCAGGCATCCCCCCAGAGCGAACGGCCGATGACGGTGGGGGCGACTGTGGCCGCGATGTCAGTCATAGCGCACCCTCGGATCGACGACCGCGTACATGACGTCGACGATCAGGTTGAAGACAATGGTAAAGATGGCGATCACCACCACCGTTCCCATCACCAGCGTGTAGTCACGATTGAGCGCGGCATCGACGAAATAGCGGCCGACGCCTGGGATGGAGAAGATCGTCTCGACGATGACCGAGCCGGTCAGCAGTGCCGCCGCCGCCGGACCGGTGAAGGAGACGATCGGCAGGATGGCGCCGCGCAAAGCATGCTTGACCACCACCGACCAGTCGGACAGGCCC
>NZ_RZPL01000801.1:0-2440 GCF_004022805.1 Mesorhizobium sp. M7A.F.Ca.CA.002.04.1.1
TGCCGAAGGCGCGGGCGGCTTCGAGTTGCCCCTTGGGCACGCCGGCGAAGGCGCCGCGCATCACCTCGCCCTCATAACCGGCGAACGACAGGGTCAGCGCCAGCACGCCATAGGGCCAGGCTTGCCGCAGATATGGCCACATCCAGGATTCGCGGATCCACGGATATTGCGGGAACAGCGAACCCAGGCCGTAATAGAGCAGCCAGAGCTGGATCAGCAGCGGCGTGCCCCGGATCACCGTGCAGAACACCTTGGCGGGTGCGGCGAACCAGAACGAGCCGGCAGCCTGCGCCAGGCCAAGCGGGACGGCCAGCAGGAAGCCCAGCACGCAGGTGACGGCCAGGATCCACAGCGAGCGCCAGAGGCCGATCAAGCCCATTTCATAATATTGCGGCAGCCAGTCCCAGCGCATGAAAAAGGCGGCCGACAGAACAAGGCCCAGTGCGATCAGGATCAGCACGATGCGGTGCGGCTGCAGCCACAGCGACGTTCGCGCGACGACGTCGATGATGGTCGCCTCGTTGGCCATCAGCGCGCCTCCTTGAGCGAAGGCATGCCGCGCCGCGACCAGGTCTCGACCCGGCCGATAACGAGGTTGGAAAACAGCGACAAAAGCAGATAGAGCACGCCCGCCGCGAAAAAGAAGGTGAAATAGGCCTTGGTGACGCCCGCTGCCTGCCGCGTTGCCAGCGCCAGCTCGTAGAAGCCGACAACAGCCAATAGCGCGGTGTCCTTGGTGGCGATCAGCCAGAGATTGGCGAGGCCCGGAATAGCGAAGGGCAGCATTGACGGCAAGGTGATGCGCCGCAACATCAGGCCCGGAGACATTCCATAGGCGCGGGCGGCTTCGATCTGGCCCTGCGGAATGGCCAGGATCGCGCCGCGTATCACCTCTGTCGAATAGGCGCCCTGGACGAAGCCGAGCACGGCGATGCCGGCGGCAAGGCCGCTCACGTCGACGCGCTGATAACCCATGGCCGTCAGCGCCTGATTGATCAGGTCGGTGCCGGCGTAATAGAGCAGCAGGATCAGCACCAGTTCGGGCACGGCGCGCACGATGGTGGTGTAAACCGCCAGGAGATCGCGCACCACCGGCCCGCCATAAAGCTTGCCATAGGCGCCGCCGGTGCCGATCAGAAGGCCGAGGCACGTGGCGCCCAGCGCGATCTCGATCGAATGCAGCAGCCCAACCAGAAGCGCCCCGCCCCAGCCTGGCGGGTAGGGCGAGAGAAGCTCGGTGATGCCGGCCGCGGAGGCCGAAAGAAGTGCGTCGATCAGCGTCGCCCCCGAAGTGCTGACTAACCGCCGACGGCTGCGTCGGCGGCAAACATGCCTGGGAAAGATCGAGCAGGTGGGGCATGGCGCGACGCCACACCCCACAGCTCATACGAGGATCGTCAGTTCGACTGCGCGCCGCCGCCGCCGTAAATGTCGAAATCGAAGTATTTCTTCGAGATCTCGTCATATTTGCCGTTGGCGCGGATCGCCTTGATGCCGGCGTTGATTTTGCCCTTCAGGTCGGTGTCTTCCTTGCGCACGCCGGCGCCGACGCCCGGTCCGAGCACTTCGTCATCGGGAGCGACCATGCCCTTCAGGTCGCAGCAGGCTTTGCCCTGGTCGGATTTGAGGAATTCGCCAAGCGCGATGGAATCGGCCTGCACCGCGTCGAGACGGCCGGCGGCCAGATCGTTGTTGGCCTCGTCCTGGGTCTGGTATTCCTTGATCTCGGAGGCTGTGCTGCCAAAGTGCTTCTTGGCATAGACAGCGTGCACCGTCGACACTTGCACGCCGACGATCTTGCCCTTGAGGTCGTCCGGAGCGGAGCCGAATTTCTGGTCCTTCGGGCCGATGATCGCGGTCGGCGTGTTATAGTACTTGTCCGAGAAATCGATCGTCTTCGCGCGTTCGGCGGTGATCGACATCGAGGAGACGATGAGGTCGATCTTCTTGGTCGTCAGAGCCGGGATGATGCCGTCCCAGGCAACCGGGGTGATGACGCAATCGAGCTTCTCCTCGGCGCAGACGGCGTCGATGAAGTCGATCTCCCAGCCGATCCATTTGCCCGAAGCATCGGGCGAGGTGAAGGGCGGATAAGGCTCGGCGGCGACGCCGATCTTGACCGGATCGGCCTTGGCCACGCCCATGGCGGCGACGCCGAGCAGCAGCGCTGCGGCAAATGTCTTCAGAACGGTCTTCATTTCATGACTCCCAGTTTGTTGTTGGTTCCCGGTTTTCTTCCGTCCCGGCTTGCCTAGCCGATGTTGCGGATGAACTGCTTCAGCCTTTCGGATTTCGGTGCGCCGAAGATCTGCTCCGGCGGCCCTTCTTCCTCGACCAGCCCGTTGTAGAGGTAGACGACATGGGTCGCGACCTCGCGGGCGAACTTCATCTCGTGGGTGACCAGCACCATGGTGCGGCCTTCGCGCGCCAGGTCGCCGAT
>NZ_RZPL01000802.1:0-2435 GCF_004022805.1 Mesorhizobium sp. M7A.F.Ca.CA.002.04.1.1
GGTGGCGGTGGTTTCGCCAGGCGAAAAGGTCAGCGTCGCATCGGCGATGCGGCGGCCCTTGTCGTCGAAGGCGCCGGCGGTGACCTGCGCCGGGGCAGGGTCGCCCGGCGCGCGGATGGCGGTCAGCGCAAAGCCGTCGACCTGGTTGTCGGCGGCGGTCAGGCCCGTCAGCGACAGCCTGTCGGCGGTTGCCCAGACGACACGGGCGGCATTTTTCGACAAAAGCGTGTTGAAGGCGGCTTCATCGCCTTTTGCCGCCAGGCCGTCGGCAAGCACGGCGACACTGGCCCCGGGCAAGGTCTCCAGCACGCCGGCGACGCGGGCATAGACGGCGGGCCGGTCGGTCGGGATCGGCCGCGGCTTGGCGGCGCGCAGCCGGTCAAGGGCGGTGGCGGCATCGAACGGGCCGATCTCGGCATTGGCTTTTTCGGCGGTGAAGGCGATGACGACCGGCACGCCGTTGGAGCCGGCGTCGTTGATCAGCCGCTCGGCGGTGGCGACGCGTTTGCCCCAGTCGGCGGCACTTGCCCAGTCATTGTCGATGACCAGGGCAAGGGCGGCTCCTTCGGCCGGCAGCTTTTCACGCGGATTGAAGACCGGGTCGGCCAATGCCGCGACGATGAGGGCCGCCATCAAGAGCCTGAGCAGCGTCAGCCACCACGGACTCTGCTGCGGCGTCTCCTCGCGCTTCAGTACGCGCGCCAGGATCTTCAGCGGCGGGAAGATCTCGGTCTGCGGCTTGGGCGGCGTCAGCCTGAGCAGCCACCAGATCACCGGCAGTGCCAGCAGGCCCCACAGCACCATGGGGGCGCCAAAGGAGAGCGGCAGCCAACTCATGCGACAGCCTTTCCTGGCCGATCGCCACCAGCGATGCCTGCACGACCGCCAGCGGTCGGCCTGACCGAGGGGCCATCAGTGGTCATCGCCATGTGCAGCCGCACCAGCGCGTCGGAGGCGAGCCGATCGGTGTGGTTGACGGTAAAGCTCCAGCCAAGCCGCTTGCACCAGGCGGCCAGTTCGTGGCGGCGGGCGGTGTAGAGCAGGCGATACTCATCACCCAGCATTTCGGCGCGGCCGGCGGTCAGCTTGTCGCCGGTCTCGGGATCGGTGAATTCGGTGCGGCCGGCATAGGGGAAGGTCTCCTCGGCCGGGTCGGCGACCTCGATCAGGTGGGCGCGCACGCCGTGGCGGGCCAGCACGTCGAGCCAGGCCATCGTCTCCTCGACGGGATCGAGGAAGTCGCTGACGATGACGATGTCGCAGAAGCGCCTGATGTCGGACAGGTCGGGTTTTGCCGGCAGCTCGCCGGCATGCATCAACTGGGCGGCAATTCGTTCGGCGCCGTTGCGGGCGGTGAACGGGTCGGTGAGGCCCGGCCAGGCGATGCGTTCGCCGCTGCGCGACAACAGCTCGGCCATGGCCAGCGCCAGCACCAGCGCGCGCGATTGCTTGGAAACGCTGGCGCCTGTCGATTTGTAGAGCATCGACGGCGAGGGGTCGGCCCACAGCCAGACGGTATGGGCGGCTTCCCATTCGCGGTCGCGCACATAGGTGTGGTCGTCGCGGGCCGAGCGGCGCCAGTCGATGCGCGAGGAATCGCCCTCGACATAGGGCCGGAACTGCCAGAAATTCTCGCCGATGCCGCGCTTGCGGCGGCCGTGCCAGCCGGCGATCACGGTGTTGACGATACGGCGCGCCTCGACCAGCAGGTCTGGCACAAGCGAGGCCCGCAACCGGCCACGGGCGAGCGCGTCGCGCGTCGCTGCCGGAGCCTGGACCTCGCCGATGCGCGGCATCAAATCCCTTTCACGAGTTTCGCCACCACGTCACGCACGCTGGTGCCTTCGGCGCGGGCGGCGAAGGTCAGCGCCATGCGATGCTGCAGCACCGGCTCGGCCAGCGCACGGACGTCGTCGACCGAGGGCGCCAGCCGTCCGTCGTAAAGCGCGCGCGCCCTTGTGCACAGCATCAGCGCCTGGCTGGCGCGCGGGCCGGGACCCCAGGCGACGTTCTTATCGGTCTCGGCATTGCCTTGGCCGGGACGCGCCGAGCGCACCAGCGTCAGGATCGCCTCGACGACGCTTTCAGGCACCGGCATGCGGCGGATCAGCGTCTGGATCTCCTTCAGCCGCACCGGCTGCAGCACGTTTTGCGCTTTCGCGTCCTCGATGCCGGTGGTTTCCAGAAGGATGCGGCGCTCCGCCTCGATTTCGGGATAGAGGATGTCCACCTGCATCAGGAAGCGGTCAAGCTGTGCCTCGGGCAGCGGATAGGTGCCCTCCTGCTCCAGCGGGTTCTGGGTTGCCAGCACGTGGAAGGGCGCCGGCAGGTCATGGCGGGCGCCGGCAATGGTGACGTGGTATTCCTGCATGGCCTGCAGCAGCGCCGACTGAGTGCGCGGCGACGCGCGGTTGATCTCGTCGGCCATCAGCAGC
>NZ_RZPL01000803.1:0-2431 GCF_004022805.1 Mesorhizobium sp. M7A.F.Ca.CA.002.04.1.1
ATGCCCGCACCTTGCGGGCCGAGCAGGGCGAGCAGATCGCCAAGCATGTGCTGGTGACGCGCTACGATGCGGCGCGCGCCTCGCGCGGCGAGATGCTGTCCATCGACGACGTGCTGGAAATCCTGTCGGTGCCGCTGCTCGGCATCATTCCGGAAAGCCAGGACGTGCTGCGCGCCTCCAACCTCGGTTCGCCGGTGACGCTGTCGGAGCCGCTCAATTCCGCTGCCAAGGCCTATATCGACGCCGCCAGGCGGCTGGAGGGCGAGGAATTGCCCGTCATCGTGCCCTTCGAGCGCAAGGGCTTCCTCGATCGTCTTTTGGGAAGGAGGGCGGCATGAACCTGCTCGACATCTTCAAGCGGCGCTCCAGCGCCCCGGTGGCGCGCGAGCGGCTGCAAGTGCTGCTCGCCTATGAGCGCCGCAACCGCAGCCAGCCCGACCTCGTCTCCATCCTGCGCGAGGAGATCATGGCCGTCATCGCCAAGCATGTGCAGATCGACCAGGACTATCTGCAGGTCTCGATGGACCGCGGCGAGACCATGTCGACGCTGGAAATCGACATCCAGATCCCCAACAAGAGCGCCGTGCCGCTGGCCATGGCGGGGTGAGGGCAACTTAGGGAGCCGCGATCCTTCGCGCCCCCCTCTGTCCTGCCGGCAGAACCGGCTTCGCACCCTCGCACCGCATCGCTCGCGCCGTCCAAACCCCTAAAATGTCCCAAATTTACCTTTGTGCCGACGGGGCTTCCCCTGCGCAAGCAGCGGATGTAAGGATATATTAGCAATTTGTTAAGTTCTAAGCGAGGTATGCGTAAGGGGAGTTTGGCGATGAACTTCAGAGGCCTGATCAAGCGTGCTGAAGACGTGGATAAAGCGATCCAGGACCTGCAGATCGATTTGGCGGACGCGCTGGATGCAAGTCTCGACGCCGACGACCTGGCGCCGCCAGAGAGCGACGATGTGCCGGATGCCCAGGCGGCACCCGATGACGGGCCACCCCAGGCCGATGCGGCAAATGACGACAATGCCGGGAATGCCGAGAATGCGGGCGCTGCGGACAGTTCCGAAACCGCGCCAAGACTGACCGCCCATACACAGACCCGGCTGGCTGCATTGAGCGCCTTCGAGGGACTCTTCCACGACGCCAGGGACTATCTGGAGGAGATCAACGACAAGCTGTCGGAGATCGGTACCTCACACCATCTGACGCGCGAATTCCTCAACATCCTGCACAGCGACATCCTGCGCGCCAACGAGCTGGAGGTTGCCAATGCCGCCCTGGCCGCCGAACAGAGGGCTCTGTCGGAAAAGCTGCACGACGCGACGCGAAAGCTGCGCGAGCGTGACGGCGCTTTCGAAGCGCTGCAGCAGCGCGAGACAAGTCTGGTCCAGGACCGGGAGACGCTGCGTGCGGCACTTGCCGCGGTCAGGCTGGAACTCGTCGAGACAGCCAATGCGAGCGCCAAACGCGAGGCGGAGTTCGGCGACATCGCCAAGCGGCTGACCGCCAGGACGGTCGAGGCCAACAGGCGCTTGCGCGAGAGCAAGATGCTGCGCGAAAAGCACGTCAACCTGTCGATCGAACTCGACAAGGCGCTGAAGCGGGAATCGCAAGCGCGCCACAGGCTCGACGAGCTGTCGGCGGTCCATGCCACCGAAGCAGCGCGGCTGGCGGAGCTGCTGGCGGCGCTCGGCAAGAGCGAGAAAGAGGAGATGCGGCTGCAGAAGTCGCTCGAGGCGGCACAGGCGAAACTGTCGGAAACGACCGAAGCGGCCCACATGATGGAAGGCGACAAGGAAGCCGAGCTGGCTCGCAGCCAGGCGGAAATGCGCGGGTTGAGCTCGGAGATCCAGAACCTGCAATCGCGGCT
The DNA here is from genome assembly GCF_004022805.1 of Mesorhizobium sp. M7A.F.Ca.CA.002.04.1.1. NCBI lineage: Bacteria > Pseudomonadati > Pseudomonadota > Alphaproteobacteria > Hyphomicrobiales > Phyllobacteriaceae > Mesorhizobium > Mesorhizobium sp. M7A.F.Ca.CA.002.04.1.1. Next base: position 1,870 of record NZ_RZPL01000803.1, read on the forward strand.
TGAGCAGGTGTCGAGCGAAAACGGCGAAGCCGCGGGCGAGATCGCCAGGCTCAAGAGCGAACTGAACGATGCTCTGGCCGAAAAGAAGATCGCCGATGAAAGATTGTCCGCGCTGAGCCAGGAGAGCGAAAGCGACAAGATGAGTCTTTCCAAGGTGAACGCCAACCTTTCTCAGCTGACGCTGCAACAGGCGTCCGAACAGATACAGTTCGACGTGCAGAGGCAGGAGTGCGAGGACCTCAAGGCCGAAATCGCCTCGCTCAATGCCCGGATCAAGGAACTGCTGCCCTATGAGCGGCTCCACAAGGCCACCAATGGCAGGCCGCGCGAGGACGGCGTGGTCGAGATGGCCGGGGCGATGGCGAAGAAAGCACGGACGACGGGCAGGCGGCGCATGCGCAGGAATGTCGGCGCCGCCACCTGAAGCGTGTCGCGCCTGAAGGATTCAGGCGACCCGCTTCAGATCCTTCTTTTGTGCATGGGAGGCCGGCACCTCACCCGGAGAGTAAGTCCAATGGGGCACCGGCCAGGCGGATCGACAGGTCCGCCGCACAGACAAGGT
>NZ_RZPL01000804.1:0-2430 GCF_004022805.1 Mesorhizobium sp. M7A.F.Ca.CA.002.04.1.1
ATGGCGCGCCCACCGGGCGTATCGGCATTGTAGTCCTTGAGCGCTGCGTCCCAGCTTTTGATCATGGCCAGCACTTGGCCGGGCCGCGACTTGATCACCTCGTCACGCACCACCAGCACGTCGCTGATCAGGCCGGGATCCTCGCCGGCGGTGAACAGCAGCTTGAGGTCCTTGTTCTGCGCCATGGCGACGGTGAGGTACGGTTCATAGGTCACCGCGACCGGCACCTGGCCGGCGATCAAGGCGCTGCCGGCGTCGGACGCAGGCATCGGAACCGGCTTCACATCGTCGATCGACATGCCGTTCCTGGTGAGCGCGTATTTGAGCAGGATGTCGCTCGTCGTGCCTTCCTCGAAGGCCACCTGCTTGCCCTTGAGGTCCGCGATGGAGGTGACGTCCTTGCCAGCGATGATCGCGTCGGCGGTCATGGAGACGTCGAGCAGCAGCACGATCTTCACCGGCAGGCCGGCCGCAACCATGCCCATCGCCGTGTGGGTGGCGATGTTGGCGGCGTCGAGCTGGCCGCTTGCAAGTGCTGCATTGATGTCCTTGTCCTCGGCGAAGTTGACGATCTGGACGTCGCTCAGCCCGTTCGTCTTGAACAGGCCCTTGGCCTCGGCGACATGCCACTGGCCATAGCCGAGCCAGGGCTCGATGCCGATCTTGAACGCTCCTGCCTCGGGCGTGGTGGGAATGGCCGCATCGGCCGCGTAGGCCGCCGGGGCGGCGGCGAGCCCGATGGCGGCGGCCATCACGAGCGCGCGAAATTGTCCTGTTAGGTTACGCATCATCCTTGTTCCCCTTGATGATCGGACCGCTTTTTCTGACTGAGGTAGCCGGTCCGGTGAGACTGCGGGTTTCTGCTCTTGCGGCACTGTGCCTCGGCGTCTTACCTGCCACTTCATGGTGAAGTGCGCGGATATTTCAGCGTCAGCGGGAGCGGATGTCAAGGCTAAAATACATACATGCATATACAAGTTGGAAAGACTCAATTTTTACGCGCTCCGGGATCGATCCGGTCTAGAAAATCGGTCACCCGATCGGTTCCGGCAACAGGTTCGCTGCCGACCATGACCGCCACCGAAAAGGCAATAAGGGAAGAAACCGGCGTGTGGCTGCGTGCGCCGGCGCGCAGGTTCATGACCAGCGTCGGCGACAGGAAGAGACCGGCCCGGAGCACCGCGCGCCAATCGGCCGGCAGCATGCCGCGCCGTTTGAGCTCAAGCAGCAATGGCCGCCACAGCGCTGTGGCCTTGACCTCCAGCAGGTCGCGGCGGACCGGGCTCAGGTCCCAGTCCGTGTCGACATGGAGCAGGTTTCCGTCCAGCCGCGCATGGGCGCGAAAAGCCTCGGTCGCGGTCGCCGGATCATAGAGCCAGAACGGGTGGGCGAAGATGTTGTGGAACGTCGCCTTCACCTCCGCCAGCAGCGTCGGGATATGCGAGCCTGCAAAGGCAGGATCGAAGAAGGACAGCTCCGCCCTCCCCGCCTTCGCCGTGTACCAGACATTGGCGTTGTGGGCGTCGCCATGCGCGACCACGCCGCCTGCATCGGCAAGCCGGTCCGGCCGCAAGCGCACTGCGGCGGCATCGAAAAGCTCACCGACGCTGTCGGTGTACTGCTCGCCATTGATGACGAATTTCAGCCGGGAAAACCGATCCCAATCCAGCTCGGCACCGGGAAAGACGAACGGCTTGCCGACATAGAAATCGGCCAGCCGGCCGCCTGGCGACAAGCGTGTCTCGGCATCGATCAGCCGCTCATGAAACAGCCTGTGGATCGGTTCCGCCGCCACCTCCTCGACGGTTACCGGATGCAGCGTTTCGAGATAGACCTTGAGCAGCCTGGCCGACAGGTCGCGCTCGGCAAGAACGGCTTCTCGCCGTTTGCCGGCATCGTCCTGCGCATCCAGCGCGAACAGCACATCCGAAAACCTCGGATCCGTGCGCCGCCGATAGACAAGGATCTGCTCGCCCGGTTGGGCCGACATATGCACGGGTTGATCAACCGGCAGGCCGGCGCGCGACAGAATCTCGGCGCGGTAATACTCGCCCGTCATCGCCTCTTCCCGCTCCTCCTGATGGAACTTGAAGAAGTAGGCCTTGCCGTCGTCCTCGAAGAAGCCGTTCAACGAATTGAGGCTGTATTTATCGAAGTTGATGCGGACATTGCGGGGGCGCATCGCGAACAGGTCGCCCAGCAATGCCGCCAGCGCGCTTTGTGCTTCGGCAACATCATGCTGCGCGAGTGCCCGGATCCGCGCCGTGCGGCTCGGTGCCGGCGTCATCTGTCGCTCTTGCATTCGACCTGCTTCCGTCAGCTGCTTTTTGAAGGGGAATAGCGGCTGCCGAGCGAGTAGCGGCTGCCGGCATAAGTCAGCTTGCTGATCGTCGCCACCACCGCGCCCGTCCATGTCCGGCGGTGCAGGAA
>NZ_RZPL01000805.1:0-2428 GCF_004022805.1 Mesorhizobium sp. M7A.F.Ca.CA.002.04.1.1
GCTCGTCGGCCGCTCCAACATCACCATGCTGTTGCCGCAGCTGGAAGCGCGTGGCCTGCTGCGTCGCGAAGGCGACGAGAAGGACAAGCGCATCCTGCGGCTCGCGCTCACCGAGGCCGGCGAGGCGCTGCTGATGCAGGCGCTGAAAGTGCATATGGCGCTGATCGAGAAGGCGATGAGCCAGTCGACGCCGGAGCAATGCGACATGATCGGCGAGCAGATGCGCAAGATCTATGATGTGCTGAATGAGGCTTGAGCGCCCTTCAGCCCAACCTTACCACATCGTCTTCTTCGCCCGTTCCGGCCATTCCTTGTCGTAGGTTTCGCCGTCGATGTTCTTGCGGCTGGTGATTTCCAGGATCTGTCCGGGCGTCGGCAGCGACTTCGGCTCGACATGCCTTGCCGGGTTCCAGAGCTCGGAGCGGACGATGGCCCGGGCGCATTGGAAATAGACCGCATCGATGTCGACGACGGTCACCGATCGCGCCGCCTTGCCGTCCACCGTGAATGACGCGCACAGCGCTGTATCCGTTGTGATGTGGGCGCGGCCATTGACGCGCAGCGTCGTGCCGGAGCCCGGCACCAGGAACAGCAGGCCGACGCGTGGGTCGCGAATGATGTTTTTCAGCGAATCGGCGCGGTTGTTGCCGCGTCGGTCCGGCATCATCAGCGTTTTCGGATCATGGATGCGCACGAAGCCGGCGAGATCGCCGCGCGGCGAGCAATCAAGCCCCTCCGGCCCGCTGGTCGCCAGCGCGACAAAGGGCGAGGCTTCGATGAAGGCGGCATATTCGGGAATGATGTGGTCGAGTTCCTTGACCAGCGAGGCCTCGCCTGGAACGCCATAGAGTGCCTCGAGCTGCTCGACCGTGGTGATGACGGACATGTTTTCGCCTCCAAACCTTTGCCGGCGCTACCCCAGATCGATGACATCTTCACGACAGCGATGCCCTAGCGGTCCCGGCTAAGGCCCTTTTCCGCAAGCTCCGCGAGATAGGCTTCCCAGCGCGCATCCTTCTCGTGGCCGAGCGTATGCAGGTAATTCCAGGTGAAGATGCCGGTGTCGTGGAAATCGTCGAAGGTGATGCGCACGGCGTAGTTGCCGACCGGCTCGATCTTCAGGATCGCCACATTGCGCTTGCCGGGGACCGTCACCCGCTGATCCGGCGAATGGCCCTGCACTTCGGCCGATGGCGAGGCGACGCGCAGCAGTTCCGCCGGCAGTTCGAACGGATGGTGGTCGGGAAAGGTGACGGACAGAAGTTTGCGGTCCTTGGAAACCCTGAGTTCTTTCGGTGCGGTCATGCTGTTCGATCCCGTGTCATCCGCCCTTCCCTACGCCGCTTCGCCAAACGGGAAAAGGTCTGATGAGACCGACCGACATGCGATGTCGGCTGAGAGATGTTACCAAAGATCGAGAGGCGCTATCTTGAACAGCAGGCCGGATCGTATCACATAGCGGTATATAACGAAGCCGTTCACGGCCACGGGAAGCGCTTGAAGCATGGACATGATTGATCCTTTCGGCCGCACGATCAGCTATCTCCGCGTGTCGGTTACCGACCGCTGCGATTTCCGCTGCACCTATTGCATGGCCGAGGACATGGCCTTCCTGCCTAAGAAGGACCTGCTGTCGCTGGAAGAGCTCGACCGGCTGTGCACGGTTTTCATCGAAAAGGGCGTCAGGCGATTGCGGCTGACCGGCGGTGAGCCGCTGGTGCGCAAGAACATCATGCATCTGGTGCGCCAGCTGTCGCGGCATCTCGAAAGCGGCGCGCTGGAAGAACTGACGCTGACCACCAACGGCTCGCAGCTGTCGCGCTTTGCCGCCGAACTCGCCGATTGCGGCGTCAGGCGCATCAACGTCTCGCTCGATACGCTCGATGCCGACAAATTCCACAAGATCACCCGCTGGGGCCATCTCGACAAGGTCATGCAAGGCATCGATGCCGCGCAGGCGGCCGGGCTCAAGGTCAAGCTCAACGCAGTGGCGTTGAAGGATTTCAACGACGCCGAGCTGCCCGAGATGATGCGCTGGGCGCATGGCCGCGGCATGGACCTGACGGTCATCGAAACCATGCCAATGGGCGAGATCGATGCCGACCGCACCGACCAGTATTTGCCGCTGTCGCTGCTGCGCGCGTCGCTCGAACGCCAGTTCACGCTGACCGACATTCCCTTCAAGACCGGCGGCCCGGCGCGCTACGTCCAGGTCGCCGAGACCGGCGGACGGCTCGGCTTCATCACGCCGATGACGCATAATTTCTGTGAGAGCTGCAACCGCGTCCGGCTGACCTGCACCGGCACCCTCTATATGTGTCTCGGCCAGGAAGATGCCGCCGATCTGCGCGCGCCCTTGCGCGCCTCGGAAGGCAACGAGCTGGTCGCCGAAGCTATAGACGAAGCCATCGGCCGCAAGCCCAAGGGC
>NZ_RZPL01000806.1:0-2423 GCF_004022805.1 Mesorhizobium sp. M7A.F.Ca.CA.002.04.1.1
TTCTATGCCAACCAGTTCGCCAACCCGGCCAATCCGCTGGCGCATGAAACCACCACCGGCCCGGAGATCTTTTCGCAGCTCGACGGTGATGTGGATGCCGTGGTGGTCGGCGTCGGCTCGGGGGGCACGCTGACCGGGCTTGGCCGCTACTTCGCAAAAGTGTCGCCGAAGACCGAAATGGTGCTGGCCGATCCGGTCGGCTCGGTGCTGGCGCCGCTGATCAAGACCGGCAAGATGGAAGAGGCCGGCAGCTGGACCGTGGAAGGCATCGGCGAGGATTTCGTGCCGCCCAATGCCGATCTGTCGCTGGTCAAGAAGGCCTATTCGATCCCCGACAAGCAGAGCATGCTGGCGGTGCGCGACCTCTTGTCCAAGGAAGGTATCCTTGCCGGCTCATCCTCGGGCACGCTGCTGTCGGCGGCGCTGCGCTATTGCCGCGAGCAGACGGTGCCCAAACGCGTCGTCACCTTCGTCTGCGACAGCGGCAACAAGTACCTGTCGAAGGTGTTCGACGATTTCTGGCTGGCCGAGCAGGGGCTGGCCGAGCACGAGCAGCATGGCGATCTGCGCGACCTGGTGATGCGCTCGCACCGCACCGGCGACACCGTCTATGTCGGCCCGGACGAAAGCCTGCTCAATGCCTATGGCCGCATGCGCCGCTCCGATGTCTCGCAGCTGCCGGTGCTCGACAATGGCAAGCTCGTCGGCATCGTTGACGAAAGCGACATACTGGCCAAGGTCGACGGCCCTTATGACGGCCGCTGGGAGCGCTTCAACGGCCCGGTGCGCACGGCCATGACCTCCAACCTGCACACGCTGCAGGCCAGCCAGACGCTGGACGCGCTGCTGCCGGTGTTCGACCGCAACGAGGTCGCCATCATCTTCGACGGCGACGAATTCGTCGGCCTGATTACCCGCATCGATCTGATCAACCATCTGAGGCGCGCACGATGACCAGCAATACTCCGCCAGCCGGGAAAAACCGTCTGGCTTTCTCGACGCGCACCATCCATGGCGGCCAGAGCCACGACCCGCTGACCGGCGCGGTGATGGTGCCGATCTACGCCACCTCGACCTATGGCCAGCAATCGCCCGGCGTGCACAAGGGCTTTGAATATGCCCGCAGCCAGAACCCGACGCGCTTTGCTTTCGAGCGCGCGGTGGCCGACCTCGAAAGCGGCTCGGCCGCGTTCGCCTTCGCGTCAGGGCTGGCGGCGATCGCCACCGTGCTGGAGCTGCTCGATTCCGGTGCGCATATCGTCGCCACCGACGACATCTATGGCGGTTCCTTCCGGCTGATGGAGCGGGTGCGCAAACGCTCGGCCGATCTGCAGGTCTCGTTCGTCGACTTCACCGACCTTGCCGCCGTCGAGGCCGCGATCCGGCCCGAGACGAAAATGCTGTGGGTCGAAACCCCCACCAACCCGCTGCTGCGCATCGTCGACCTCGAAGGCGTCGCCGCACTTGCCAGGCGCAAGGGGATTCTCACGGTCGCCGACAACACCTTCTGCAGCCCCTATATCCAGCGGCCGCTGGAGCTCGGCATCGACATCGTCGTGCATTCGACGACCAAATATCTCAACGGCCATTCCGACATGGTCGGCGGCGTCGCCGTGGTCGGCGACAACAAGGATCTGGCCGCCCAGCTGAAATTCCTGCAGAACGCCATCGGCGCCATTTCGGGCCCGTTCGACAGTTTTCTGGCGCTGCGCGGCCTCAAGACCTTGGCGCTCAGGATGGAGCGCCATTCCGCCAACGGCCTGAAGATCGCGCAATGGCTGGAAGCGCGCCGCGACGTCCGCCGCGTCATCTATCCCGGCCTCGCCAGCCACCCGCAGCACGCCGTCGCCGTCCAGCAGATGCATGCCTTCGGCGGCATGATCACAGCCGTGCTCGACCGCGACCTAGCCGGCACCAAAAAGTTCCTCGAACGCACGCAATTGTTCACGCTCGCCGAAAGCCTCGGCGGTGTGGAGAGCCTGATCGAACACCCGGCGCTGATGACGCATGGCTCCATACCGGCGGAGAAACGGGCCGAGATCGGCATATCGGATTCGCTGGTAAGGTTGTCGGCGGGGATCGAGGATGGCGATGATCTGATTGCGGATCTGGAGCAGGCGCTGGCGGGTTAGAAGCTTAATCAACTTGCAACTTCAGCGTTGCCCCTCATCGCCCTGCCTTGGCTCCTTTCCTTTCCCTCCGGAGGGGAGAGAGGTGGCTCGGCGAAGCCGAGACGGAGTGGGGGAAGGCGTTCGCAGACGCGCAGTCGCCGCAAGACAGGCACAATCTGACGAGCAAGAGACCTCAGGGCGCGCGGCGAGGGTCGACCCCCACTCCGTCGAGCTTCGCTCGACACCTCTCCCCCGATCGACGAGGGAGAGGAAGGGCAAGGGGCGGCGCGCGGACGTCTCATGATGATGGAC
>NZ_RZPL01000807.1:0-2416 GCF_004022805.1 Mesorhizobium sp. M7A.F.Ca.CA.002.04.1.1
GGACTGCCGCCGAGATCGGCCGCGATGCGCGACAGAGCGACGGCCGGACCGGTGAAGGTCAATGGCATCGTCATCGCGGCAAGGCACACGGACAAGAGCACGAGCCATCTCTCGGCAGAGCCGGTTGTGGTCCTGGAAGTCATGGATTTTCCTATCTGAAACAGCACTCGCCGGTGGGCCGCGCGATTGCGGAGCCGGTCGTGATGACAAGATAGGTCGTCGGCATTTCAGGAAGAATAGTGTTATATCTCCTGGTATATCGGACTGAAACGCTCGAATGGAATGACACGATGGATCGTCTCAACGGGCTCCTGGCCTTTGCCCGCACCGCCGAATTCGGCAATTTCGTCGCTGCCGGACGGGCGCTTGGCATCTCGGCTTCCGCTGTCGGCAAAAGTGTCGCCCGGCTCGAGCAGGAACTCGGCGTGCGGCTCCTGCAGCGCAGCACGCGGCGCATTGGCCTGACGGAAGAGGGCAAGCTGTTCAACGAGCGGGTGCGCCGCATCCTCGACGACATCGACGATGCCGAGGCGATGCTGTCGCGGACACGGGAAACACCGCGTGGGCGGCTGCGCATATCCACCCCGATCGTCACCTATCATCTGTTGCTGCCGGTGTTGTCGGAGTTCATGGCCCGCTATCCCGAGATCGAACTCGACATCGATTTCAACGACCGGATCGTCGACGTCATCGACGAGGGCATCGATGTCGCGATCCGCAGCGGCGAGCTGCCTGATTCGCGCCTCGTGTCGAGACCCGTTGCGCCCTTCCGCATGCTGCTGTGCGCGGCGCCCTCCTACCTCGAGCGCCATGGCACACCCGGCGAGCCGGCGGATCTCATCAGGCATTTCGGCATAAACTTCCGCTTCCTCAACAGCGGCAGGCTGCTGGAGTGGCCGTTCATAACCGGAAGCGCTGAACCGCAGATCCGCTCGATGCTGACCTGCAACAACATGGAAGCATTGAAGGGCGCCACGATCGCCGGCCTCGGCATCGCCTGCATGCCGGATTTCCTGGTGCGTGAGGCGCTGCACGAAGACAGGCTGCGTACCGTTCTCGACGGTCATGTCGACGGCCGTGGCCAGTTCCGGATGCTGTGGCCTTCCAACCGCCATTTGTCGCCGAAGGTGCGCGTGTTCGTCGATTTCCTTCCCGATCGCCTTGCGGCGCGCTAGGCGTTCATCGCATAATATGACAGTGATAGTCATGTTTGTGTGGAAGCGCTTGAGCGGCTGTGGCATGCCGCTGACCGCGGGGGCGCTGCGGCGCTTGCCCCGAACTGTTGCATAGGACTTGAATGATGGACCAATTGAGCGCGCAAACCCGGATCAGCGACGCGGCGATCAGGTCGGTGATGGACCGGCTGCGCGCCGAGCACAGCGAATTCGAGATCGACACCGGCGTCGCCGACCAATGGGAGCTTCGCCTCTATTATGGTTCGTTGAGCGCCACGCTCGATGATGAAAGCGTACTGATCCGCGTCGCGGCGTCCGACGAAACCTGCCTGTCCTACATGAAGATGACGGTTGCCGGCCATGTCGCCGAACATCTCGGCACGACCAGGGGCATTCATTGGCAAGGCGACGGCGTTGACGCCGGCACGCCGGTCTTCTTCCGCGAGATCACGGTGATGTCGTCGACGCGGATTTCGGCGCATATGCAGCGTCTGCGCTTCGCCGGCAAGGATCTCGGCCGGTTCAGCCATGGCGGCCTGCACATGCGGCTGCTGCTGCCGCCGGCTGGCCGCCAGCCGCTCTGGCCGACGATGGGCGCCGACGGCCTGATTGTCTGGCCTTCGGGCGACGATGCTCTTGCCGTGCGGGTCTACACGATCCGGGCGCTGGATGCCGCAAGCGGCTGGCTCGATGTCGATTTCGTGCTGCACCCCGGCCAGGAGACGCCCGCCGCCAGCTTCGCGCAAAATGCACGGGCGGGAGATGTCATCGGCATGATCGGACCCGGTGGCGGCGACGCTCCGGTGGCGCAGACCTTGCTTCTGCTCGGCGACGACACAGCACTTCCCGCCATAGGCAGGATTCTGGAAGATCTGCCGCCGTCAACACGCGCTGAGGCGCTGATCGAGATCGATGGGCCGGACGACCGGATGGCGCTGGCGCAAGGGGATAATATCGACATCACCTGGCTTTACCGGCACGGCCGCGAGGCCGGCACCGCGGGCCTGTTGTCCGCCGCCTTGCGCGAGCGCAAGCACATGGCGCTTGCCGACGGCCTGTACGTCTGGGTCGGTTGCGAATTTGGCGATTTCCGGGAGATCCGCAAGATCGTGCGCAAACAGTGGGGCCTGCCGCGCGACCGCCACCTGGTTACGGCCTACTGGCGCCGGGACGCGCACAGCGTGGGCGAGGGCGGCGAGGACTAGGCGCTGCCTATTGCCTGACGCTTCTCGCCACCAGCC
>NZ_RZPL01000808.1:0-2411 GCF_004022805.1 Mesorhizobium sp. M7A.F.Ca.CA.002.04.1.1
GTACAAGCTCGACCAGGGCAGATGCCCTGGTCGAGCTTGTACTGCACCCAGGGGCCGGCGTCCGGCCGCGCCAGCAGGTTGACGGTGCGGGTGATCAGGTCGTTGAAATCGAGGAAGCCGCGGCTGCGCTTGAGCATTTCGTAGCGGGCGATCAGCCAGTCGGCGATGGTCAGCGCGGCAGCCGTGCCTTCAAGCATCCGGAACAGGGCCAGCCGATCGGTGGTTTCGACTATGGCGTTGGCGGCCGAGAGATAACGCTCCGCCAGATCCGGCAACCGGTCGACCAGGGCCTTCTTGAAGGCCTTTGCCGGGTCGTAAGCGTCGCCATCGGTCTTGAGGAAGGCTCGCGCGAGCAGTTGCAGGCGGCGAATGGGATCGCCCTCGGCAAAAGCCTGCCGCGCATAGGGCAGGATGTTGTTCAGTACCGATCTGGCGTCGGTGGCCTCGGCGGCGTGGGCGAAGCCGGCAAAATAGTCGGGCAGGAAGCCCGGCAACGGCCATACCGAAGCGGCTATGCCCTCGGCCGTCTGGCCTGGATGGAAATGGAATTCGTCGAACAGGGCCTGGAAATGCGTGCCATCGCGCCCGACCGCCTCGATGAAATGGCGCAAGCCGTCGCGCTTGCGCACAATCTCACCCAGCAAGGCGTCGAGCCCGGCTTCGCCGCCCCGATCGAGAATGGAGGCAAAAGCCTCGGCCAGATCCCTGTCACCGGCGGACGTGCCCGAAATCATCTCGCGGCGCGCCGCGGCAAACAGCGATGCCTCCATCTGGCCGTCGAGCATCTCGAAATGGGCCGGGATGTTGGCCTCCAGCGGGAACTGGTGCAGCACCGATTCGCAGAAGGCGTGAATGGTCTGGATCTTCAGCCCGCCGGGCGTTTCCAGCGCCTCGGCGAACAGGCGCCGCGCCCGGCGCATGGTCTCGAGATCGGGCCGGCGCCCCTCCAGCGCCTCGACCTTTGCCGCCAGATCCACGTCACCAAGCGTCGTCCACTCCGACAGTGTCGAAAAGACCCGGTTCGACATGTTGGCGGCGGCGGCGCGCGTATAGGTCAGGCACAGGATCTTCGACGGATCGGTGCCGCGCAGCAGCAGCCGGATTACGCGCTGCGCCAGCACATGGGTCTTGCCGGAGCCGGCATTGGCCGACACCCAGGCGGAATTGCCGGGGTCGGCGGCGCGGGCCTGGCTGGTCGCGGTGTCGCTGGGAATGGGATAGGCCTTCTTCATGCCTCCCCTCCCTCGTCGCCGGCATCGCCGCCTGCCGACCATTCGAGCACGCGGGCAAGATGGTCGTAGTCGCCATCCGTCTCGCCTTCGCGGAACGGCAGCGCGCGCGACAGATACCCGGTCGCAGGGTCCGCATAGTGGATCAATAGCTTTTCCAGCCGTGCCCAGGCCTCTTCGGCAAGATCGGTCGCGGTCCGCGGCTGGCGGTTGTGTTCGAGGATGGATTCCTCGAACACCTCGCCATTCGGCTTCAGCCTGATGAAAGCCAGTTGAGAGGGCTCACGCACGCCCAAAGCCTTGAAGGCGCCGCGCCTGAGCAGCGCGCCCTCGAGCGCCAGTTGCGGCGCAAGCAGTGTGTGCGCCTGCGCCTTGGACGGCGAGGAGCCGGTCTTGTAGTCCAGTATGTCGGCCATGCCGCCGGCCAGAAGGTCGACGCGGTCGGCGTAGCCGGACAGCGTCACGCCGGACTGGCCGACAACGGTCTTTCCGGCGCGCTCCTCGGCATGGCGCCTTGTCACAGCATCAGCGCGCGTGCGCTCCCACTCGATGATGTTGGCGGCGAGTTTCTCGAAGCGCGGCCACCACACCGCCTCGACGTCGGCCGGAAGGGCGGCTTCGGCAAAGCAGGCGCGGCCGGCGGCGATGAGGCCGGCAAGCGCATCGGGAGCGCGCGGATCGGCGACGCTGCCTGAGAACAGGTGCAGGATGGCGTGAAACAGCGTGCCGCGCTCGGCCGCACCAGGGTCGCGAATAACCGGATCGAGCGGCATCAGGCCGAGGATGCGTCTTGCATAGACGGCGTAGGGGTCACGGCGCAGGGTCTCGATCTCGGTGACCGAGAAATGCGTCGGGCGCACCGACAGCGGCGGCTTCGGCTGCGGCCGTGGCGCGAAATCCTGCCTTGGGCCGGCATCCAGCGCGCGCGCCCAGGCGAGCAGCTCGTCGCCACGCCGGCGCAGCTCCGCTGCCTGGTCGCTGCCGATGAAGGTCAGCAGCCGCTGAAGCCAGCGCGACGGCACGGCGGGTGCATCGCCGGCACGTGCCGAGCGGGACAGCACCACCTTCCCGGCGCCCATGGCCATCTGGAAATCATGCGCGGCAAGGCCGATACGCCGCTCGGGCGGTTCGAGGTCGATGCCGGTCTTCATCAGCCGCGACATGAAGCGGTCGCTCTCTGGC
>NZ_RZPL01000809.1:0-2403 GCF_004022805.1 Mesorhizobium sp. M7A.F.Ca.CA.002.04.1.1
CACCGTTTCGCGAGTGCGCCAGACCAGGATCGTCACCACCACAAGTGCTGCCAGATAGACGATGAAGATCAGCCGCAACGGCCATGGCTCGTATTCAGCCAGAAATCCCGAAATCAGTGCGCCGAGGCCGAGGCCGAGGAAATTGGTGCTGGTGGCAATCACACTGGCGCGCGACTTGTCCGCGCCGGGAAGAAGCTCGGCAATCCACGCGGTTCCGGTCCCCGCGCCGACGCCGATGCCAAGCCCGCTCAGGATGCGGGCGACGTCGAGCGAGACGACGTTTACGGCAAACAGGAAGACAAGCGCACTGACGATGGCGACGAGCATGGCCGCCAGGCTCGCGGGCCGGCGTCCGACAATATCGGAGACGCTGCCCAACATCAGAAGTGCCGCCAGATTGCCGACGACATACACGGCGTAGATCAGCGTCAGGGTGATTTGTGAAAAGCCGAATTGCTGCTTGTAGACGATGTAGAGCGGCGTCAGCACCGTGCTGCCGGCAAACAGCACCGCAATCATCGCGGCGACGGTGGGGATTGCGAGAGCATCGCCACCTGCCCCTTCGTGCGTATGCGCAAAATCGCGAATGGCCATGGCCAACCTCGTCACCAATTTCGGGGATCGAGGATCTAACGCGGTTTCATCCACGACGTTCCAACCGACAGGCAGGCTCCTGACAGCACGGTGGACATTGCTTGAGCGGGATGTCCGCCGGCTGAACAGGCTCGGATCGGGGCCAGCGGCTCCGATCCGTCATCTATCGTTCAACCGGTCGGCGTTACCTGCAAGCAAAGCCGGGCGCGATCTTGCACTTGCCGGGACGCGGCCTGTGCGGCGGCCGATGGTGCGGAGGACGGTGCGGCTTGTGCCAGTGTGGCGGCCGATGCGGCGGACGCACGATGATGATTGGCGGGCGAACGATCTGGGAGCGTTCAAGATAACCGGCGCTGGCCCAGCCGCTCACGCCGCCGCCATGGATTCTACACCAGCCCGGCTGGCAGCCGGTGACATTGACCCTGAAGCCGGCGGGCAGCGTTCCCACTTTGGCGTATCCCGCTCCCGGCCCGCTGCGGACGTTGAGGTTGGTCGAGGTGTGAGCGCTGTAGGCGAAGGCCGCGGCGGACGTCCCGAACACCGCGGCCAGGATGGTCGCGGCCACAAGCAGAAAACGAAATCTCATCAGTCCCCTCCATTCGAATCCCGGCCGTTCATCTGCTTCGGCCAAGACTGCCCTGCAAGAGGAGCGGCCAAGCCAAGAAAAGTCAACAGGTGGGCGGCCGTAACCGTCCTGGCCAGCGGGACTGATGCCGGATTTTCCTTGGACATGGTTGAGGAATTTCGCGGTTGCCATTTATTGGCTCCTCAACATCCGCTAGCGTTACTCTCTTTCGACAATTCATCGCGGGCAAAGGTGGGATCCATGGGCAAAGGCAGGGTCGAGGCATTCACCGATGGCGTCGTGGCTATCATCATCACCATCATGGTGCTTGAGTTGAAAGTGCCGCATGGCGAGGATTTCTCCGCCTTGGTGCCGTTGTGGCCGATCTTCTTCTGCTACGTGCTGTCCTTCATCAATGTCGGCATCTACTGGAACAATCTGCACAACATGTTCCACACCGTTCAGCGGGTCGACGGGCGCGTGCTGTGGGCGAACCTCAATCTGCTGTTCTGGCTGTCGCTGATGCCGGTGACCACAGCCTTCATGGGCGAGAACCACTTTGCGCCGGTGCCGGTAGCAGTCTATGGCACCGACCTCGCGCTATGCGCCATCGCCTACACCATACTCGCCGCCGCGCTGCATCGCCTGCACGGCAATGATACCGCCTTTGCCAAGGCGCTGGGTAATGACCGCAAGGGGAAGCTCTCGCTGGCTGTCTATATCGTGGCCGTCGTGCTGACCTTCGTCAGCCAGTGGATCGGCGTCGCGCTCTATGTGCTGGTCGCGATGATATGGCTCGTACCGGATAGGCGCTTTGCGCGGGTGATCGAAAAGTAGTTGTCTTCACACATTTTCAAGGTAGAGCGCTGCACGGCTTTCCCAAATTGCCCTACTTGCGCATCGCTTTCAGTTTTTCCGCCACCGATGCGGCGAGGTCGGCATAGAGCTCCTCCAGCCGTTCCGCGGCCTTGATGATCGAGAAATCATGGCCGAATTTTTCCAGCGCCATGCGCAGTTTCTCGACGAACTCGGCTTGTTTCTCCAGCGCGGAAAAGAGTGTCTTCACCTGCGCTTCGCTGATGTCGGGATTGGCCAGCATCTGCGGCACCTCGCGGCCCATCTGGTCGCCAATGGCGGTCTGCTCCTTCAGAATTGCAACCCAGTCCGTCAATCAGGAACCTCCGTTTGTCCCCAGGCCTAAATCTCTTTTGCGGGGACAAAGGGCAACATGCGCAGCCTCGGCC
>NZ_RZPL01000080.1:0-12135 GCF_004022805.1 Mesorhizobium sp. M7A.F.Ca.CA.002.04.1.1
TGGTTATTTCGATGGTGCCGATGCCGTCGACGCCGCCGGTCATCGTGTCGCCGGGGCCAACCGCGCCGACGCCTGCTGGCGTACCGGTGAAGATCAGGTCGCCGGGCTCGAGCTCCATCGCCTCGCTGCAGATCGACACGATATCCGGTATCGGCCAGATCAGTTCGGCGAGGTCGGCATCCTGCCTGACCTTGCCGTTGACGGCGAGCCAGATGCGGCCCTTCTGTGGGTGGCCGGATTCGTGCGCTTGCACCAACGGGCTGCAAGGGGCGGAGCGGTCGAAGGCCTTCGACCAGTCCCAGGGCCGGGCGGCCTTCTTGGCCTCGTCCTGCAGGTCGCGGCGGGTGAGGTCGATGCCGACGCCGTAGCCCCAGACATGGTCCAGCGCCTTGTCGCGGGGAATGCGGAAGCCGGCTTTGCCGATCGCGGCCACCAGTTCGATCTCGTGGTGCAGATTGGCCGTCAGCGGCGGGTAGGGGATAGCGGTGCCGGAATCGACCACCGCGTCGGCCGGCTTGGTGAAGAAGAAGGGCGGATCACGCTCGTCATTGCCGAATTCGCGGGCATGCGCCGCGTAGTTGCGGCCGACGCAGTAGATACGGCGCACCGCAAAACGATCGGACGAGCCGGCAACGGCCACCGATGCGGTTGCGGGCAGGGGAAGGACGAATTCTGTCATCAAGGGTCTCTGCTTGGTTGCCGGAACATTCGACCGATTTGGGGGCCTGGACAAGGCGATTTGGTCGAGAAAGTGCCGGCGGCACTTTCCGCCGGAGATGGCGATATACTATTTGGCAATAATCTGGCCATGGTGGAGAGGTTATTCTAATCGCTCACGAACTGAAATGAACCCCATGACCGCAACCCACGATCGCGCCCGGTTTCTGATCATCGACGACCATCCGCTGTTTCGTGAGGCGCTGCACAGCGCCGTGCAGATGGCCTATCCGGAAGTCGACACGGTGGAGGCGCGCTCGATCACCGAGGCGCTCGATCTTCTGGCCGATGCCAAGCCGTTCGACCTCGCGCTTCTCGACCTCTCGATGCCCGACGTGCACGGTTTTGACGGCCTGCTGCAACTCCGGACCCGCTATCCGCGCCTGCCCGTGGTGATCGTCTCTGGTTACGAGGAGCCGAAGATCATTTCCGAAGCGCTGTCCTATGGCGCTGCCGGCTTCATCCCGAAATCGGCGCGCAAGAGCGACCTCGCCGCAGCCATCCGCTCGGTGATGGAAGGCGCGATCTATGTGCCGGAGACCTACGAAGGCCGGCCGCCGGACGCCGACAGCGCCGACCGCGCCGACATGGTGCAGCGCCTGTCGACGCTAACGCCGCAGCAACTGCGCGTGCTGCAGATGCTGCGCCAGGGCCTGCTCAACAAGCAGATCGCCTACGAGCTGCAGGTGGGAGAGACCACGGTGAAGGCGCATGTCTCGGAGATCCTGCGCAAACTCAATGTCTACAGCCGCACGCAAGCGGTGATCGAGGTGTCGAAGCTGGACAATGCGGAGTTGTTTCGCGATCAGGCTGGGTTTTGAGCTTTTACCCTCCTCCTTGTGGGGAGGGTCGATCCGCGAAGCGGAGCGGGGTGGGGGTCTGCGCCGCACCCCACCCCGGCGCTCCGCGCCGACCCTCCCCATCGAGGGGAGGGTAACCCATCATGCGCCGCGCTCAAGAATTACGGTCACAGTGCACTATTTCGCTTCGGCCGCCTGCCCCGCTTCCGCGGTTCCGGTTTGCCCGAAAATCCTACCCAGAAATGCCTCGTTGCCCACCGGCCAGCCGATGCTCTCGGCCTTGCGCAGTGCGTCGAAAGCCGCGGCATCCATCTCGATCAAATCGAACCGCCCGACCGACGACGGCAACTGTGTTTCATCGGCCCCAATTCCGTGACGCCATCGGGCTTATCAGTCGGATGCGCCCGAGCGTTTGACCAGGACCAATCCGCCGCCTGCTTCACCAGTCCCGCGCGCACCGGATTCAACCCGACATAACGCACAGCCGACAAGAGGTGTCCTCGTCCATCGCGATGGCGCCGAAGCGACCCTGCCAGAAATGCCCGGTTTTGTTTTATCGCGCATTGATGGTCCCGGCATACGCGCGGTGCACCTTCGCGAGCGCGCACCGCAGGCCATCCGCGCCGGCAGGCATCAGGATCAGGTGCACATGGTTCGGCATCAGGCACCACGCCCAGAGGCCGACATCGGCGGAGCGGCAATGCTCGATCAGGAGGTTTTTGTAGAGCGCATAGTTTTACGGCGTTAAAAACGCTTTGGCGCGCCCGTTGCCTCGCTGGGTGACATGGTGCGGCAGACCGGGGACTACAATACGGGCAAGCCGAGCCATTCTGCTAGTCTACAGTAAATGAAGGTCGATCCAGTATACAAAAATACACTGTCACCGTGATCTTCTTCGTTACTGATCGATTATTTCTAAAGAAAATAGGACAGGATTCTCAAAATTCACAAAATAAAACCGAGATCCATTTAGAAAATCTATTACTATTGACGTGTCTGGACCAATTCCTTCGCCAAGTTTTGTTGAAAATGGAATTTTTCTACGCCTAACTTCGTTTAAAGTATCGTCGAATGTTCTCATTTCAATTTTTGGTAACGTAACAGCGTAACGATCTGACTGTGACTTACTCTTTAGGCGGAAAAAAGTCTTTCTTACCATCAAATCGATTTTTATCATTGACACAAACGGCATATCAAATCTCGATCTTACATATAATTCAATTGGTCCAAATCCCATGTAACCATTGAAAATTTCGTCGGGACCAAAGCCCCAATAGTCTGGAGGCCCCACGAGCTCCGCAATCTCATTCAAATTTTCCCCAACCCGCACTGCCCCTATTCCTCCCGCTTCGGCAACAGAAAATATGTCGAACGTCACATCAGTCATGGCTTCTTTCCTGCTGGTTTTTTGTCTTGTCCGCCGTCGCCGCCAGTCTTTTTCTCTGCTTTTTCAATTTTCTTTTCAGCACTCTTTTTCACACTTTCAATTCTTTCACGCCATTTTTTTCCTAAGGCGTCATTCCGCGGATTGTCTAAAAGAAAACCCGCTTGTTTCGCCACGTCCTTGAGGCCCGGAACGGTCCCTAGGTATTGCTTTGCCTCTTGGGCAGCCTTTTCAAAATCCTTAGCGCCAGGCTTGGATTTACCTTCTGGGGAAAGATCAAAATCGGCGTTGATGTCTTCCCCGATGCCTATCGCGATTTCTTGCTTCTTCCCAGTTTTTGGATCGGTGTGTGTCCAATGAACGCCCTTTGATCCATCGTAACTGGAGTAGCGGTTCTCTACAGGAGAACTTGTGTGAGGCCTAACAATGTCTTGGCAGATGGCTGCGCAAGCAGGATTAACAATAGCGGAAAACGAGCCATGAGAGACCGTTCCCTGTACAAATATAGGAATTAAGCACAATGGCTGGCTCTACACATTGATCGCCCCGTGCCAATATAGCCTAGATAACTATTAGCCTTGCATCACTCCAAAATCCTCTCGTCCGCCTGATCTTTAGCTTTTACTATTACGCTTTCAATCAAAAGTGGTAGCACCACAGGCAGCAAAAAAAATCTCCAAGGCTTGCCGTAGCCCGACGAAATAAATGAAATACCGGCAATAATATTTCCTTTTTCCCATCCTTTCTTCAAAAGAAGCCTTCCCCGTTTCACATCGCCGTTTCTCATTAAATATCTTCCACATATAAGGTAAATTGCGCCAAGCTCCCACTCCGCTTTTTCTGCAAAAATATCGAGAGTCTTGGGCGATTCTTCCCTGGAAAATGTTTTTATGAGAACGAAGGTCGCTTCTTCGCCCTTTTTCTCTTCAGCGCGACGGAGCCAGAGCTCCGCTAACATTAGGTCTTTTTCTACCATCACCCCGTTAGCATAGCCAATACCAACGGCTAACTGCGCATCTGGATCTCCTTGCTCGGCCAATGGGATGAAGTACTCAATCCATCTCTGTCGCTCTTCAGCAGTGACTTGGTCCATGTGACGTTTCCCGTCTATGCATCCATCCGACGACTGGTGCGCCTAGTCCTCGGCACATGGGCTCTTTTCGAGAGCCGGTCCATTCTAAAGTCAATCACTCACTCTATCATCATAACCTGAAATCTCGATCTGTAAGCCCGCGCGGGTCCCTCATAAAGTCATGCACAATCCCCATTGGGATCCCGATAACAGGAGTTCCAAGAGGAGCACCCGGCGGCTTCGATGGCTTTGTCGGCGGACCTGGCGGCAGATCATCTGGTGGTGATGCACTTGGCGGATCAGTTGGGGTTGGAGCCTTCTTTACAGACTCCATCTGCCTCACT
The DNA here is from genome assembly GCF_004022805.1 of Mesorhizobium sp. M7A.F.Ca.CA.002.04.1.1. NCBI lineage: Bacteria > Pseudomonadati > Pseudomonadota > Alphaproteobacteria > Hyphomicrobiales > Phyllobacteriaceae > Mesorhizobium > Mesorhizobium sp. M7A.F.Ca.CA.002.04.1.1. The sequence goes on from NZ_RZPL01000080.1 coordinate 4,318, forward strand.
GGAGGTTTGGGATCGTTAACCGACGGCGCTTTGTTTGGATCCGTAAAGCTAGTCATAACATCCATGGCAAAGCCGACGAGGTTTCGAACAAAATCGAATTTACTGGCGGCTATTTGCTTACACCCATCGCACTTTTTCTTGTCAACAGAAAGGCCCAACTCCTTTACCGCCGGCCCCGCTGATTGGGAGATGGCGTGGCTGCCAGACGCTTCAGCGGTGCCAACCGAGCCGCCACCTTCTCTGGCAGCATTGGCCAATCCGGCCGCGCTGTCGTCGGCTGACCGCGCCGAATGTCCATTGTTGTCTGCTTTATTCACCGGATCGTTCTGGGCATATACATAGCGGTTGGTCCCCACGCCCTGCTTTGTCGGATCCCAATCATCTGGCGAGATGAACCTTCCCAGCACGGGATCCATGTACCGCGCATTGAGATACAGCAGCCCGGTCTCGGGATCGAAGCGTTCGCCGATGTAGCTCTTCTGGGTCTGGAAGCCTGTGTTGAGGCGCTCGCCATAGGTGGCGTAGTTGGTCTGCTCGACGATGGCGCTGGTGCTGTCGGTGACCATGCGCACCGAGGCCAGGTGATCACGATGCAGGAAGGCCTTTGTCGTGCCCGTCACTTTGATGTCGGGATGCGGATACCTGGTGTAGATCTCCGCGCCCGGGGTCGCCGGGTCGATCTCGACATTGGCATCGGGATAGAGTGTGGTGGCGAAGCTCGAGGATTTTTTCGCGCGCGCTCCGTCGGGTCCATAAGCGAGATTGACAGTGTTGGAGGCCAGCGTGACCGTCTTCAGCCGGTTGGCCTCGTCCCAGACCAGTGTGCGGCTGCCATCGGAGGTGAGGTTGCCATTGGCATCATAGGCCATAGCATTGGCGCCGACCGAGGTTGGCGCATGCGGACGAGCAGCACTTGCCGCGGGATAGATATAGGTGCCGGCGACACGGGTACGCGAGGTCAGATTGTCGTTGGCGGCATAGACAAAGCTTTCGCTGAGCGCGGTGTTGCCCAGATTGCTGCTTGCCGTCAGCCGGTCGGCATTGTCATAGCCATAGGTCCAGCTGTCCGAAGCCGTCAGCCCCGTGGTGCCGGTGATGCGGCCAAGGCTGTCACGCGCGTACTGATCGTCGAGCAGGATGGTGGCGCCTCGTGCCGTGGTGACACGCGTCAGCCAGCGCCGCGTCGGCGAATAGGTGAACGAGGTCTTCACACCGTTCGAATAGGTGATCTCCTTGGTCTGGCCATCGGCCTCGTAAATGGTCGAGGTGATGAAGCCGGGGGCGGAGGCGAGCTTGTTGCCGGCGGTGTATTGCAGGCGGTTCGCGTTCGAACCGAAGTCGAGCTGAACAGGAAAGTACTGGACATATACGTTCTGGCCGGAGCCGTCGTGGACGTTGAACGTATAGTTGGTGATCCCCGCGATCGTGGCATCCTGGCGAGCAACCTTGCCGAGGCCGTCATAATTGTAGAGCTGGACGGCAGCCGCGTTTTCCGAGCGGGTCAGCTGGCCGATGTTGTAGTAACCCGACGCCGCCTGGTCGTAGGTGTTCTGGGTCAGCGTCACCGGGCTGCCGCCTGCTGCCGTTGCCGTCTTCAGCGTCAGCCGGTCCATCTGGTCGTAGGCGAGCGTTGTGACCGTGCCTCGGGCGTCGGTCTGGCTGATAAGGCGGTTGGCGGCGTCATAGACATAGGTCCAGGTGCCGAGATCGGGATCTGACGCCGACAGCCGGTTGCCGAGCAGATCGTAGCTGTAGCTCCAGCTCGAACCGCCGGGATCGGTGACGCCGATCAGCCGGCCGAGCAGGTCGTAGCTGCGGCCCTCCGGCAGATTGAGGCCACCGACGTCGCGGACAATGGCGGCGATATCGCCGTGTGTCGTCCATGCTGTCTTAGTCGGATGGCCAAGCTCGTCCGTCATCGTCACCGCATTCAGCCGTGGGTTGACGCCGGTTCCCGTGGCCAGTTCGTTCAAGTAAGTGCGCTGGCTTGAATCCGGATTGACCGTCTTCACCAGCCGGTCGGCCCAGTCGTAGCTGTTGGTGGTCCACTGTGCCGTCTCACCGACGAACCTCGGGAAGGCGGTACGCAGCACATTGCCGCGAAGATCGTAGTCGGTCTCGGCAATGCGTCTTGCACTGGCCGCCGTCTCTCCGGGGGTTTCCACGCGATAGACCCGGCCAAGCCCGTCATAGAAGGAGCGGGTAAAATCCTCGCCGGCGCCCCCACTCGCGCCATTGGGCAGCGGGGTGTACTTGACCAGCGCCTGTGTCGCCGGATTGCCCTCGTTCTCGAAGCGCGTCTTGGTATAGGCGCCGGTGACGCTCTGAGAGACCTGATAGGGCCGGCAGAAGGCGTCATAAGTAAAGGTTTTGACGAGACCATTCGGGTCTGTCTTCGTTGCCGGCAGGCCGCACACGGCATTGTAGGTGGCGGTCGAAACAAAGCGCGCGTCGGCGACCTGTCCGCGGGAGGACGCGCTCCTTTCAAGACGATCGGAATAGCGCGTGAGAAGTGATCAGGCCAGCAAATGCGCCAGCAGCGCCCTTAGTTGGGCCGGCTTCAGCGGCTTGCGCATCAGTTCGATGCCGCCGGAGCGGGCGGCCTTGGCGACGGCTTCCGAACTGTCGGCGGTGACGATCAGCGCCGGCACGGCGCGGCCGAGATAGTCGCGGACTTCGGCGATGGTCGTGGTGCCGAGATCGCCGCCGTCGAGATGCTGGTCGGCAATGACGATGTCGGGCACCCAGTCGGTGTCGCCAAGCATGTCGAGCGCATCGTCGGTCGAGGTCGCGGCCCGCACCAGGCATTGCCAGCGTTCGAGCAGGAAGGTCATGGCTTGCAGCACTTCGATATCGTTCTCGACCAGCAGCACCTTGGTGCCGAACAGGCCATAGCCGCGCGGCCGTTCCATGTCGGCAACGCTGGCGATGGCATCGGCTGGCGCACCGATGCCGACGGGTACATCGATGTGGAAGATCGTGCCGCGTCCGACCTTCGACGAGAATGTCACGGGATGACCGAGCGCGCTGGCCATGCGGCGCACGATGGCGAGCCCGAGCCCGAGACCGCCACCGTCCAGTTCGGCATTGGCCGGCGAGGTGCCGCGGTGGAACTCCTCGAACACCGCCTCGCGCTGGTCGTCGGGAATGCCGCAGCCCGTGTCGGCGACGTCGATGCGGATGGTGTCGCCGCGATGCCTGGTGCCGACAAGCACGCCGCCCGAGCGTGTATAGCCCAGCGCGTTGGAGAGAATGTTCTGCAGGATACGGCGCAGCAGCGTGCGGTCGGAGCGGACCACGGCATGGACCGGCCGGAATTTCAGCGACAGGCCTTTCATCTCCGCCACCGGCAGGAAATCCGAGCGGAGCGACGAGAACAGCGCCTCCAGGCTGACGTCGCTTATGTCGGGCTGCACCACGCCGGCATCGAGCTTGGAGATGTCGAGCAGGGTTCGCAGCAGGTCCTCCATCGTCTCCAGCGAGCGCTCGACCTGCCGCACCAGTTTCTTGCCCTCGTCGCTGGTCTGAACTTCGGCGAGCGCCGAAACCGAAAGGTGGGCGGCATTCAGCGGCTGCAGCACGTCGTGACTGGCAGCGGCGAGGAAACGGGTTTTTGACAGGTTCGCCAGTTCGGCGTTTTCCTTGGCGGCACTGAGGTCAATGTTCGACTGCTCCAGCCGCCGCAAGGTCGAGTGAAGTTCCTCGGTACGTGTACGCACCCGGTTTTCCAGCGAGATCGTGGTCTGGAACAGCGAAAAGGCGTTGCCTTGCTGGTCCATCGAGCGCTCGACGCGGCTGACCAGTGCCGCGTTGATCTTCTTCAGCTTTTCAAGATCGTTTATGTCCCTCAGCGGCATCTTGTTGCGCCGTCCTATTCCGCCGCCTGGCGCTCGCCGAAGGCGATGCCGGTGAAAGTCTGGTTCAGATGCATCGACCGGTACTGTTCGCCATAGGTGCCGAAACCGATGACATTGTTGACCCGGTAGAGTTCCGAGATTTCGCGAAACACCTGCCGATTGCGTGCGTCCAGCCGGCGCAGCACGCAGTCGAAGCCGAGGATCATGTCGATACCGCCAAGCCTCTCCTCGACGTCGCGCAGGGCGGCGCGCGTCGATTCGACCATGTCCTTGGGCTGAGCGATCGACAGCACGACGCCATCGTCTATGGCGCAGAAGAACGACAGCGAGCCGTCGGCATGCATCTTCTGGATCGACCGGCAATAATATTGTCCGCCCACCTTCACCACCACGGGATGCGAGGCGAAGCTCAGTGGCGTCAGCATCTGCGCGACGATACCGACGGACGCGGCATATTCCTGCGCCGCATTGGTGGCGTTGAACTCGCGCACGATGCGGTGATCTGGATCGGAAGCCGTCACCACCAGTTTCTCATCGGTGGGAACGAAATTGTCGGTCTTGAAGACATGGAAGGGAATTTCGGTCGATATCAGCACGATGATGGCGCTGTCGGAGGTGACCTTGCCGTTCGAGATCAGGCGCGTCGTCTCGAATTTCAGATCGTCGCCGGCGGAGCCGCCAAGCAGCGGAATGTCATCGAGACCCCAGTGGATGGCTGAACTCACCGCTTCTTCGGCATAGGAGAGCCCGTCGATGAAGCAGAGCGCGAAAGTGCCTTTGGTCCGATCGCAACCGAGGCGCGCGCGCAGCGATCGCCGCAGGGTCTCGACCTCGCCGGTGATCCTGTCCATACCCGACGAGGACAGATTTTCGACCATCACGCTGACGGCGGTAAACGCGGGGGACGGAAGCAGCATGGCCAGCACATGACCATCCTCGAGACCTTGCGGCGTGATCTCGCCGGCAGTCGAGCAGCCGGCGTGGTGGAGCGCCGGCGCGTGGGTCATGAGCGCCTGGGAAAGGGCGCTGGCTTCGACCAGGCTCTGGGAAAAGAACAGCAGGGCAAAGCCCGCGTCGATGGCGGCTGCTTCCAGTGCGATCGCCTTGGCGAACGCCTCCATGTCGGGCTCGTCCGTGGTGAGCGCCGACAGGCCGCATGCATAGCGCGTCTGTGAATTGGCCAGCGATGTTCTCCGCATTTCCTCCGACGCTTTTTTGTGCGCGGCTGTTTTAAATGCTTCTGGCGCGCGGGCGTCGACCGACATTGTTGCCTTCAATCGGCGGTTTGGCAATGGGGCCACCGGCACCGCATGTTTGGGGGCGGCCATGACCGAAAGTACAATGTGCCGCGTTTGCGACGTGCTGTTTTTTGTCCGATGTGCGGTGTACCAATAACGCATGGCCGATGCGCCAACGCCGCGTTGGCAACGTGATGACCAAGGTTGATACCCAGGGAGGGACCATGTCGGACGTTTCGTTGATGGTGAACGGAAAGCGGGTCAGCGGTGCTGCCGAGGACCGAACACTTCTGGTTCACTTCCTGCGGGAAAATCTCGGCCTTACCGGCACGCATGTCGGTTGCGACACCTCGCAATGCGGTGCCTGCGTCGTCCACGTCGACGGCAAGGCGGTCAAATCCTGTACGATGCTCGCGGTGCAGGCCTCCGGCTCGACCGTGTTGACGATCGAGGGCCTGGCAAATGGCGCCGACCTGCATCCGGTGCAGGCCGCCTTCAAGGAACATCACGGGCTGCAGTGCGGCTTCTGCACGCCGGGCATGATCATGACGGCGACCGACATGATCGGCCGCCACCCCGAAGGGCTCGACGAGGCGACGGTGCGTGCCGAGCTCGACGGCAACATCTGCCGCTGCACCGGCTACCACAACATCGTCAAGGCGATCCTCGCCGCATCGACGACGATGAAGGGGTCGAAGGGTAAGGCGAAACAAGCGGCTTGAACGAGGCAGTAGGGCAATAAGGCAGTAGGGCAGTAGGGAATCGGAGCCAATTTTTCCCTACTGCCGTACTGCCCTACTCACCTACTCCCCTACAATCTCGGGAGGAATTTCTGATGGGCATTGAAGGTGTTGGCGCTCGGGTCGCGCGCAAGGAAGACAAACGATTCATCACGGGCGCCGGCCGCTATGTCGACGACATGGTGGTTCCCGGCATGAAGCACGCCGCCTTCGTGCGCAGTCCGCACGCGCATGCGCAGATCAAGAAGATCGATGTGAAGAAGGCCCAAGGCATGCCCGGCGTCATCGGCGTGCTGACCGGCAAGGAACTCAAGGCCGATGGCATCGGCAATCTCATCTGCGGCTGGATGATCCACTCCAAGGACGGCTCGCCGATGAAGATGGGGGCATGGTCGCCACTCGCCTTCGACCGGGTCCGTTATGTCGGTGACGCCGTCGTCATTGTCGTCGCCGAGACCAAGGGGCAAGCGCGTGACGCCGCCGAGGCGGTCGAGATCACCTACAAGGAGTTGAAGGCCGTCGTCGACGCCTCCAAGGCGATGGACAAGGGTGCGCCGCAGATCCACCCCGAAGCGGACAACAATCTGATCTTCGACTGGGACATCGGCAATGCCGACGACACGGATGCGGCCTTCGGGAAGGCAGCCCATGTCGTCAAGATGGACATCATCAACAATCGGCTGGTGCCTAACGCCATGGAGCCGCGCGCCGCACTTGGCCATTACGACAAGGCCGAGGATCACTACACCTGCTGGACGACCTCGCAGAACCCGCATGTGGCGCGGCTGGTGATGAGCGCCTTCTACAATGTCGCGCCGGAAAACAAGCTGCGCGTGATCGCGCCCGATGTCGGCGGCGGTTTCGGCTCGAAGATCTACATCTATCCCGAAGAGATCGTCTGCCTGTGGGCGTCGAAGAAGACCGGGGTGCCGGTCAAATGGGTGGCTGACCGGACCGAGAGTTTTCTGACCGACGCGCATGGCCGCGACCATCACACCCATGCTGAAATGGCCTTCGACAAGGACCACAGGATCCTCGGCCTGAAGGTCGAAACCCAGGCCAATCTTGGCGCCTATATGTCGCTGTTTTCGTCGGCGACGCCTACCTACCTCTATGCGACGCTGCTGTCGGGCCAGTACAATATCCCGGCCATCCACGCCAATGTGAAGGCGATCTATACCAACACCGCGCCCGTCGATGCGTATCGCGGGGCAGGGCGGCCGGAAGCGACCTTCGTCATGGAGCGCATGATGGAGACGGCGGCCCGCCAGTTCGGCGTCTCGCCGGCCGAGCTGCGGCGCAAGAACTTCGTCACAGCGTTTCCGCATCAGACGCCGGTCATCATGTGCTATGACGCCGGCGACTATGCCGCTTCGCTCGATGCGGCAATGAAGGCGTCGGATTATGCCGGCTTTGCCAAGCGCAAGGCCGCCGCCGCCAAGAAGGGGCTGCTGCGCGGCATTGGCATGAGCTGCTACATCGAAGCCTGCGGCATCGCCCCGTCTGCTGCCGTCGGCTCGCTCGGCGCCGGTGTCGGCCTTTGGGAATCGGCGGAAGTGCGCGTCAACGCGGTCGGCACGATCGAGGTGCTGACTGGCTCGCACAGCCACGGCCAGGGCCATGAGACGACCTTCGCGCAACTGGTCAACGAGCGCTTCGGCGTGCCGCTCGATTCGGTCTCGATCGTGCATGGCGACACCGACAAGGTGCAGATGGGCATGGGCACCTATGGCTCGCGCTCGGGTGCAGTCGGCATGTCGGCCATCGTCAAGGCCCTCGACAAGGTCGAGGCCAAGGCCAAGAAGATCGCGGCACACCTGCTCGAAGCCGACGAAGGCGATATCGTCATCGAGAATGGCGCGCTGAAGGTCGCCGGCACCGACAAGAACGTGCCGTGGTTCCAGATGGCGCTGGCCGCCTACACTGCCCACAACCTGCCGGGCGGCATGGAGCCCGGGCTGAAGGAGACGGCGTTCTACGATC
>NZ_RZPL01000810.1:0-2402 GCF_004022805.1 Mesorhizobium sp. M7A.F.Ca.CA.002.04.1.1
GCCGCTCGGTGCAATGCAAGGCAATCTGTCGCTGGCCGCCGCATCCGCAGCCGGCCCGGAACTGGCCATCCTCGGCGTGTTCTCCACTGCGATTGCCTTCGGCATACAGACGGTTGCCCTCCGCTTTACGCCGGCCAGCCACGCCGCCGTGATCGTCAGCGCAGAAAGCGTTTTCGGGGCGCTGGGCGCGGCAATCTTTCTCGGCGAGCGGAGCTCGTCCGCGAGCGTCTTGGGTGCCGGCATCATCCTGGGTGCGATCCTGTCCGTTGCAATGTCGAACCGAGCGCTGCAGGCACGCACGTCCTTGCGAACCGCTTCGGTTCAATCCTTCGACGCGGCCCCTGCCTTTGCAACTGCGTCCGCAAATCGGGCGGGCGATCGTCATCCCAACAATTCAGGTCCAGTGGAGGAATGTGATGGCCCTTGCCGGTGATGCGAAACGTATTCCAGACCCGGCCGGACTTGTCGCGGGGGCGCAGTGATGGATGCGCGGACAATCCTTCTTCCGGTCGCACATTTGGTATCGGCGCTTCGCGCCCGCATGAAGGGACCGGGTGGCTACTACAACAGCGGCAATGCGCTCGGCCTCATTGTCGGTCTGGCGATCCAGATTGCCACCGCGCCGGTCGGCTTGCATGAGGGAAGCAGCGTCACCATGGCGGTGATCGAATATTTCGCTGGCAGCCATGGCACTGTTGCGCTGACCTTGACCACCCTGGTCTTCTTCTGGGGCGGCGAGGCCTATCACCGGGCCTGGGCAAGGCCGGATGCTCCCGATCCCGCCCTCAACCGTCTAGGCGACTTCCTGTCGGGCCTGGGTGCGATCGGGCTCGGCATTGCCCTGTTGCTGCTCGGCGATCCATTGCTTGCGGCGACCTCCGGCCTGCTGCATGCGCTGGGCAAATTCGGCAGCACCTTCCACAGGCCCGGCACGCCAATTCCGATCTGGCCGGCCGCTTGGCCCGATCCGTTCCGCAGTGCGGTGCTCGCCAGCCGGTTGCCGGCAATGCTGGCGACGACAGTGGCCCTCGCCCGCGCTTTGCCTGAGGTCTGGTGGAGCGGCTCCTTCGCGGCCCTCGCCATGCCACTGACCTTGCTCGGCTGTTATCTCTTGTGGACCAAGGCCGATCTGCTGCTCTTCGGCGTGGGCACCAAGGCCACCCGCCAGATTTCCACATGTTGAACCCGCTTTTTGAAACGACCGGATGTCGAGATGGAGAATGACATGTTTGGCAGTGTGTATCATCAGGACGCCGGCCCCCCATCCTTTCGCAAACTGGTGCGGGCGACAGGCTGGGGCAGTCTCCTGACGCCGGCCGGTTCAATCTCGAGAGTGACAGGAATACTTGCAGCTTCGCTGTTTTGGGGGGCCTCGGCCCATGCCGCGAACGTTGACGTCGCCATCGTGTTCGCGGTCGACTTTTCGTCATCCATCGATCCGAAGATCGCCGATATGCAACGCGAGGGACATGCCGCGGCACTCACCTCGCCAGAGATCATCGCCGCCATCAGCCGGAATTATATTGGTTGCATCGGCGTTGCCTATTTTGAGTGGTCGAGCCCCGGACACGCGCGCGTCGTGCTGCCGTGGACAAGCATCTGCGGACTGGAAGATGCCGAAGCGGCGGCTGCGGTGATCAGCAGGAAAGGCGATACCGGCTTCATCCGCAGAGGGCGTGGCGGAACATCCGTCTCCTCGGCTATCGACATCGGCAGTCTCCTGCTCGACCAGTTCCCGGGAAAGGCCGCAAAGAAAGTCATCGATATCTCCTCCAATGGCGAGAACAACGACGGGCTTCCCGTCCAGCCGAGCAGGTCGAACGCCATAGCCAAGGGATATACGATCAATGCCATCGCCATCCCGACGGAGGATGAGAATCCCGACCAACCTCTGGCATCCTATTTTGCCAAATCGGTCATTGGCGGTTCCCAGGCCTTCGTCATGACGCCGAAGGGGCCAGACGACTACACCATGGCGCTTCGCCGCAAGCTCGTGACTGAAGTAAGCATGAACGACGACCGTCCGCTGTGAAAGTGCGCCATGTAGGACGAACTTTCGAGGCCCCATCCCGGAGCGCATTGCACAACGAGATCCCCGCGCCGCTGCAGCGCGAGACCTTGTAGGACCGTCAGGACAACAGCCTATCGCCGCAATGCGTGCACGCTTGCCTTGCCTTCGCCGCCTACCGGCAAAGCCATGTCATCGTCGAGAAGGCGCGTGATGCGGGCAAAGCCGGTGAACGCTTTCCTTGCTTCCTCGGCCGACATCTGGCCCGACAAGGCGGCCGAGCAACAGTTCAGCGCGCACTGATAAACCGGACCGCGCCGTCCCGTTGGCCATTTCCGCAAGAACATCATGGCTTCGGCAACACTATCGATTTCTTCCGCAGGGTGTCCTTGCC
>NZ_RZPL01000811.1:0-2402 GCF_004022805.1 Mesorhizobium sp. M7A.F.Ca.CA.002.04.1.1
ATCGCGATGGCCTCGATCCTGTTCAGGCTGGAACGGGCCGGAGCGCTCACCGTCTGCCGCAGCGCCGGCGATGTGCGCAATGCCATGGCGCAAGGGTCGATCGCCGCGGTGTTCCACATCGAAGGGGTCGAGGCGATCGATCCCGAGCTCACCATGCTCGACGTGCTGCATGAAGCCGGCCTGCGCTCGCTCGGCATCGTCTGGAGCCGTCCGAACGCCTTTGGCCACGGCGTGCCGTTCCGCTTCCCGTCTTCGCCCGACACCGGCCCTGGCCTGACCGATGCCGGCAAGGCGCTGGTCAAGGCCTGCAACCAGTTGAAGATCATGATCGACCTGTCGCATCTCAACGAGAAGGGCTTTCGCGATGTCGCCGCACTCAGCGATGCGCCGCTGGTGGCGACCCATTCCAACGTGCACGCGATCTGCGGCCATTCGCGTAACTTGACCGACTGGCAGCTCGGCGCGATCCGCGAAACCGGCGGCATGGTCGGGCTGAACTTCGCAACCGGCTTCCTGCGCGAGGACGGTCGCATGAATGCCGACACCAGCCTCGATATCATGGTGCGCCATATCGATTCGCTGCTGCAGGCGCTGGGTGAGGATGGCGTTGGTCTTGGCTCCGATTTCGACGGCGCCATGATCCCGGCCGTCATCGGCGATGTCGCCGGCCTGCCGAAGCTGATCGATGCATTGGCGGCACGCGGTTTCGGCCGCGCGCTGATCGAAAAAATCGCCTATCGCAACTGGCTCAATATGCTCGAGAAAACGATAGGTTAGAGACAGCCTGCGGCATGGTGTGTTCGGCCCGCCGGCATATGTCGACAAGGACATAGTTCGTCGGTGGAAGCCGGATACGATTGGGTGGATAGCCGGCAATGCTGAAGACCTTCACGGATGAGGGCGGCGAATTCGAGCGAGCCGATGTCGTCATCGTCGGTGCGGGTTTCACCGGCCTGTCGGCGGCGCTTGAGATGAAGAAGGCCGGCATCGATTTCATCCTGCTCGAAGCACGCGACCGCGTCGGCGGACGCGTCGAGTCCCGATTGAACGGACTTGGCGAACGCATCGATGGTGGTGGCCAGTTCCTGTGCGAGGACATGCCGGAATTGATGGCCATGGTCGAGGCGCGCGGCAAGACGCTGGTTGAAACCTATGTCGATGGCGACTTCATCACCCAGCCGACGATGTCCGCACAACGAGCTGAGCGGACCTATCATGCCGCGATGGCGATCCGCGAGCGCATGAACGGGATCGATCCGGACGATGCCTCGATTGCCGGACTGACCGTCGCCGACTGGCTTGCCTGCCAGCACGATTCGGCCGATGCAAGGATGGCTTTCCGTTCGATGATCGAAGGTCTCTGGTGCATGGCGCTGGACCAGATTCCTCTCTGGTATTTGATCGACAATGACCGGCGGGTCACCAACGAGGTGACGGAACTGCAATATTCTGTGCGCGAAACCATGCATTCGCTGGCCGACGATCTGGCCCGCGACCTTGGCGATCGGTTGCGGCTAAGCGAGCCGGTCACGCGCATCGAGCACAGTTCGCCAGGTGTTCTTGTCGTTTCGGCCGGGGGTGCCGTCGAGGCGCGCACGGTTCTGGTTGCCGTCCCGCCGGCGAAGGTGACGGAGCTCGCCTTTGCCCCCGCTTTGCCGGCCGGACTGGGGCGGGCACTCGGCGCCTGGGAAAGCGGCGCGGCTATCAAGATCCTGGTGCGCTATGCCAAACCGTTTTGGCGGGCGCGGGATTTGAGCGGCATGGTGATGTGGCTCGAGCCGCCGGGGCTGTTTGCCTGCGACGCCGGCAAGGATGCGGAGCATGCGGCGCTCGTCGTGTTCGCCGGCGGCTCGCTCGCGCTGCGTTGGCGCGACCTCGGCGAGGCGGAACTGCGTGCGGAGGTGACCGGCCGGCTGGAGGCAGCCCTTGGTCCGGATGCCGGTGACGTCATCGATTTCAGTTTGCGTGACTGGACAGGAGATCGCTGGAGCGGCGGCGCGTACAGCGATCTTATTGTCGATGTTACAGCGACAGACGCCGAGCGAACGATCCTTGCCGGCGCACCGCCGGTGTATCTCGCCTCTTCAGAACTCTCGCCATCGTTTCCGGGGTATGTCGAGGGCGCCATCATTGCCGGGCGCATCGCCGCGCACAAGATCATTGCCGAGCTTCAAGCTCCGGGCTGAGCCTGATCTTTTCGAAAGACTGTTCGGTAAGATCGGTCAAGTTGCGCCTCGAGCCTCGGCGCCGTCGAAGCCATGCCCGATTTTGCCCGACTTCGCCCGAAATGCTGTTTCGAATTCGTTACAGTGCCAATCCTTCGCCACCCCATCACCGTTACAAAGCGCGGATAAGTTCATTTCACCGCCAAAAGAAACTCAGCGAAGGGGAAGGTAATGCAT
>NZ_RZPL01000812.1:0-2396 GCF_004022805.1 Mesorhizobium sp. M7A.F.Ca.CA.002.04.1.1
AGCGAAGCTCGGTCGGATGAGGGGTGCTCCAGCTTGGCGCCGACGGCACTCCGTCACCCACCCCTCAACCGTCTCGGCGCTGCGCGCCGATCCACCTTCTCCCACAAGGGGAGAAGGAAGAACTGCCCCTCAATGCCCCTCGAACCCAATCAGCGTCCGCACCGGCACGCCGAGCGCCTCCAGCTTGGCACGGCCGCCGAGGTCCGGCAGGTCGATGACGAAACAGGCGGCGAGGATGTCGGCACCTATCTGGCGCAGCAGCTTGACCGCCGCTTCAGCCGTGCCGCCGGTGGCGATCAGATCGTCGACCAGGATCACTTTCTCGCCCGGAGCAACACCGTCCTTGTGCATCTCCATTTCGTCCAGCCCGTATTCCAGGCTGTAGGCGACGCGCACCGTCTCGTAGGGCAGCTTGCCCTTCTTGCGGATCGGCACGAAACCGGCCGAGAGCTGATGGGCGACGGCGCCGCCAAGGATAAAGCCGCGCGCCTCGATGCCGGCGATCTTGTCGATCTTCTGGCCGGCATAGGGATGCACCAGTTCGTCGATGGCGCGGCGGAAGGCGCGCGCATTGCCAAGCAGCGTGGTGATGTCGCGAAACAGGATGCCGGGCTTGGGATAGTCCGGAATGGTGCGGATCGCGGCAAGCAGCGTGTCTTCGAGCGAGGATTTCATGGGTCGAGATTACCTGAAACGGAGATTGTTGCGCGACAATTGTTCGATCGAGCTGCAGCCCATCAGCCTCATGCCGCGTTCGATCTCGACCCGCATCTGTTCGAGCGCCCGTTCCACGCCGGGCTGGCCGGCCGCCGCGAGCGGAAACAGATAGTAGCGTCCGACGCCGACGGCCTTGGCGCCGAGCGACAGCGCTTTCAGCACGTGTGTGCCGCGCTGCACGCCGCCATCCATGATGACGTCGATCCTGTCGCCAACGGCATCGACGATCTCGGCAAGCTGGTCGAACGCCGCCCGTGAGCCATCCAGCTGCCGCCCGCCATGGTTCGACAGCACGATGCCGCTGCAGCCGATGTCGACAGCGCGTTTGGCATCCTCCACCGACATGACGCCCTTGAGGCAGAACGGACCCGACCAGAGCTTGACCATCTCGGCGACGTCGTCCCATGTCATCGACGGATCGAGCATCTCGGTAAAGTAACGGCTGATCGACATCGTGCCGCCGCCCATGTCGACATGCTCGTCGAGCTGCGGCAGCTTGAAGTCCTCATGGATGAAATAGTTGATCGCCCAGGCCGGCTTGAGCGCGAACTGCGCCATTCCGGTAAGGTTGAGCTTGAAGGGAATGGCAAAGCCGGTTCGTTTGTCGCGCTCGCGGTTTCCCCCGGTGATGCTGTCGACGGTCAGCATCATCACCTCGACCCCGACCGCCTTTGCCCGCTGCATCATCGCCCGGTTAAGACCGCGATCCCGGTGGAAATAGAACTGGTAGACCTGCGGGCCGCTGCTGATGCTGCGCGCCTCCTCGAGGCTGACGGTGCCCAGCGACGACACGCCGAACATCGTGCCGTATTTGGCGGCGGCCTTGGCGACCGCGCGCTCGCCCTGGTGATGGAACAGGCGCTGCAAGGCGGTCGGCGAGCAATAGAACGGCATCGCCAGCTTCTGGCCCATGACCGTCACCGACATGTCGACCTCGCTCACCCCGCGCAGCACGTTGGGAACCAGATCGCAGGTCTCGAAGCTTTCGGTGTTGCGGCGATAGGTGACCTCGTCGTCGGCCGCGCCGTCGATGTAGTTAAAGATCGGCCCCGGCAGCCGCTGCTGCGCCATGCGGCGGTAATCGGAAAAGTTGTGACAGTCGCTGAGCCGCATCATCGAATTCCAAAGGCCATGGCGGGACAAGTTTCTCGCCACCGTTCGATGCATCGAATATCAACCTGTTGTCGGCGTGCCAACGGACTATTTTTCGAGCTGCCCTCCGGACATGGCCATGAGCAAAAAAAGGGACGCCGAAGCGCCCCTTTCTGGTCTAATCCGATTGACAAAGATTACATGCCGAGATCCGAACGAAGCTCGGCCCTGGCCACTTCATACTCGGCCTTGAAGTCGTCCCGGTTGAGCAGGACCGCGGCGATGACGCTGCCGGAAATCCTGCCCATCTCGACGTCGGACGCATAGTGGATGCCGCCGACCTCGCGGTTGTGGGCGTATTCGGCCGCACGCGCCATGATCTCGGCGCGCTTTTCCGGAACCATATCGGACAGGATGATGCCCATCATGGTGCCGACGGTGGCGTGGCCGGACGGCCAGGAACCCGAACTCGACAGCTTGACCGCCGGCTTGACGAGGTCGCTGAGCTGGTGCGGACGCGGGCGCTTCCAGATATCCTTGGCCGGATCGACGACGGCGCCTTCGGTGGCCACGACGCGGTCGAAGAA
>NZ_RZPL01000813.1:0-2393 GCF_004022805.1 Mesorhizobium sp. M7A.F.Ca.CA.002.04.1.1
GAACCTGCTGGAGAAAGACGAAAGGATTTGTGGTTTTCGAAGCCATATGCCGCTCTGTCTTCAAGACCCGTTGGCCGGGTCTCCTGGATGATCCCGCTGGCCGGGACGTGCCGCCTGAGCGAATTTCGCGCCGAATCAGCGCAATCATTTCGCCCATGCAAATCAGACGCGTAAAGCCGGTTTCCCAGCTCCACGCGTCGCGTGTCTGTTTCGTCTACATAAAACCGATTCTTGATCCACGCAAGTGGCAAGTCTCCGCTTTATGACCAAACACCGCCTCGGAACCATCCAGTCGTTCCGTCCCGGCTATGGCGCTCTTATGCCCCAATCGACCCTATATGGCAAGCGGGTCGCCGATTTTCAAAGGCCGGACCATGGAAATATCGTTTTGAACGCCATTCCGAAACGGCGAGACATTGGGTTGAATGCCATTCAGGGAATGGCACGGGCAGCAGGGCTCGAACCTACGACCTGCGGTTTTGGAGACCGCCGCTCTACCAACTGAGCTATGCCCGTACGTGCGCATGTCGGCGCAGCAGGCGCTTCCTAAAAGCTTCCGCACGCTCTGTAAAGAGCGGTTTGCATGCAAACACGCCTTAACCTCTGCGCCAGAAATCGGGATAGTCGACAACCAGCCCGTTGCGGTCGATTTCAAGTTCCCGCCTGAAGTCGCTGGCGCGCGATTCATAGAGATATCGCCTGCCCTCTTCGAGGCATGTGTAGCGCTGCGGGTTGGCGACGACCGTGAGGGCGGGGAAGTCGATGAAGGCAGTGGTTATCTCGGCACTCTGCCCGGCGGAAAGCTGCAATCGCCGGATCGGCAGCGTGTTGGTGAACGGCGTGATGGTCAGGTCGGGATCGAAAATGCCATCGAGCTCCGGCATCGGCAGGCCGTCCCTGGTCCAGCGACCATCGCCATCGGCGGCAAGAACAAGCGTGCGGCCGCTACCGATCATATCGACAACGACACGCCTGGCGTGCCAGCCGACATCGCAAACGATGCGGTAACGGACGGCAAAAGGCGTTTGCCCGGAGCAGACTGCGACAGAGTCGGCCGAGACCTCCCCTGCCCGCTCCTGCAGCACCAAATGTTCGAGACCCGGTCCGTCCCACTCGCGCCAACGTATGATCTTCACATCTTCCGGCATCAGCCCAACACCTCCATGGCGACTGGACGCTAGTTTGTACCCGGTGGCTGATAGGGGCCGCCCGGCACACCCCAGCCCCAGGCCGGCATCGGTTCCGTCTGCGGATCGCAGGTTTCGCCGAGATTGGAGTTCATCTTGGCCAGGCGCGATCCCCATTCGACATAGCCCATGAAGGCCGAACGGAATTCCGGATCGTCAGGCAGGC
This sequence comes from Mesorhizobium sp. M7A.F.Ca.CA.002.04.1.1, assembly GCF_004022805.1. NCBI lineage: Bacteria > Pseudomonadati > Pseudomonadota > Alphaproteobacteria > Hyphomicrobiales > Phyllobacteriaceae > Mesorhizobium > Mesorhizobium sp. M7A.F.Ca.CA.002.04.1.1. Next base: position 1,354 of record NZ_RZPL01000813.1, read on the forward strand.
CGACCGCGTCGGCGGCATCGGCCAGGAGGCTGATCCAGCGGCGGCGCTGCTCTTCGCTCAGATGCTTGCCCAGATGGTGCATGACCATCTCGCGGTGGCCGCCGAACTGCTCGCTGTAGGTCTTCGGTCCGCCGAAAACCTCGCCGATGAAGGCCGCGACATGGGCGGGGTGATCCGGCGACATGGTCTTGAACACCGGCCCGACGATCGGGTCCTGCGCCACCTTGTCATAGAAGGTCTGGGTGAGCCGGTTCAAAGCCTCGCTGCCGCCGGCCCATTCGTAGAGTGTCGGGATATCCTGGCCCATTCTCGATCCTCCGCCTGCCTGAAGCCGCCAGCAGCGACGATAGCGGAAAAATCGAAAGCGGCTCAACCTGCCTCGATGGCCAGTTTCGGGCTCCGTCGCCCACTACAATTTGGCCGGCGCGTCAGCCTCGGCATTGGCGGAAGGCCGGATCCGGCAATTCTCGGGTCTTGGCACCGCCTCGCAAATGGTGGCGCCGGTCAGCGCGTCGACCGATTGCAGGCTCGTCGTCAGGCCAACCTTCAGCATCATGTCGGGTTCCAGCCGGCGCTCGACCGAGCGCCGCTCGATCGCCGCGAACAGGGCGGAACTGATCGCCATCTCCTCCAGGTAGGCCTTGACCATCAGCTTTTGCCCCATCGGGTAGAGGCTAAGTCGCGCCTGGGGACCGACAAGCCGCCTGATGCCGCCGGCAAGCATGAGCGCGCAGGCCGAATCGCACTCCACGCCCGCATCGATGCTCAGCCCGGCATAGGCGCCCTCCTTGGCCAGGCAATTCCACGCTCCTGGGTCACAGCCGACGAAATCGGTGCGGCCAACGGCGACGTCGAGCTTCTTTTCATGGATAAGCCGTCCCGCCGCCAGGGCGCTGAACAGGTCGCCTCCCTTCGAGCTGATCACGACAGGCAGTTGCCGTTTGCCGAGCGTGGCGAGCAGCTGGCGCAGCTTCTGCGGGGTCTGGGGGGTGATCGCGCCTTCCGCCGAGATCCATTCCGGGCAGTCTGGATTGCAGAGC
>NZ_RZPL01000814.1:0-2391 GCF_004022805.1 Mesorhizobium sp. M7A.F.Ca.CA.002.04.1.1
GGAAAGCCATTTGCGCACACGCCGTGGCAAAAGCCTTGCCTTCGGCAAGGCCTGACGCCATAAGCAGGAAACGGGCGCTGCCGGCGCGAGGGTTTTGAGATGAAGACTTTCCTTACGCAGTTTTTCCCCTGGTGGAACAGCCAGACGATAGGAACCCGCCTGCACACGTGGCGGTATGGCAAGAAGGTCGGCCAGGACGAGACCGGCAATTTTTACTACGAAGGCGGCATCGATTCGGAAGGCCGCACGCGCCGCTGGGTCATCTACCGCAATTATTCGGAAGCTTCGGCGATACCGCCCGGCTGGCACGGCTGGATGCACCACCGTGTCGACGTCGCGCCGTCCAGCGAGGACTACAAGCCACGCGACTGGCAGAAGCCGCATCAGCCCAATCTGACCGGCAGCCCGGCGGCCTATCGTCCGAAGGGCTCGGTGCTCACCAATCAGCATCGCCCGCAGGTCACCGGCGACTACGATGCCTGGACACCCGGGTCGTAGCGACAGGGTGCAAGCCGGTCCTTTATCGCCACAATTGGTGTTTAGCTGCTTGCTGATCAGAAAACGGCGACTAGCCTTGGCGATCGACAGAATCACCCGGGCGCGAACCACCGGTATCTTTGCATGAGCTTTTCTTACTCAATATCGGCCAGTCTGGCGCTAGCCGCCGGTCTTGCCGTCAGCACCGTGGCCTTCGCCGCTTCGCCTGAGCCCGCGGCACCCGCGCCGGCGCCGCCCGCGGGAGCGGACCGGGTTACCAATGCCGTTGCCGAGTTTGCCGGTATCGACAAGATCACCGGCCGGATCATCACCTTCGATGTCTATATCGACGAGACGGTGCAGTTCGGCGCTTTGCAGGTGACGCCGCGCGTCTGCTATTCGCGGCCGCAGGCGGAGGCGCCGAAGACCGATTCCTTCGTCGAGGTCGACGAGATCACGCTCGACCGCAAGATCCGCCGCATCTTCACCGGCTGGATGTTTGCCGAAAGCCCCGGCCTCAACGCCGTCGAGCATGCCGTCTACGACGTCTGGCTGAAGGCCTGCAAGCAGAAGTCGGATGTGCCGGCGCCCGACGGAGCCAAGGCTGACGCAACCAAAGCGGAGGCTCCCAAGCCCGCCGCAGCCAAACCGGAAGCCGCGACCACTCCGGACGTCACAACGCCTGATGTGACGGAGCCGGACGCTTCGGAACCCGATACTACCGACACCAACTGATCCCCCGGAACCGTCCTGGCCACAATGCGTTGGGCCACGGACGAGCGCACATTCATGCGTAAGGAGGATCTTCCGATGTCAGACAGCAAACGGATCACGGCTAGCAAGGCCGAATTGCTGGAACTCGAAAAGGGATTCTGGACGGGCGACTCCGCCTACTACGCGGCCAACGCCGACACCGAATGCCTGGTGGCATTTCCGCAGATGGCACAGGCGATGGACAATGCGGATCTGGCCAAGACCGCGGCCAAGCCCAACCGCTGGCGCAACCTGCAGATGGATCTCAAGGGCATTATCGAGCCGGGCAGCGACATCATCATGCTGACTTACGAGGCGCGTGCGACACGGGAGAATGGCGAGGCTTATGCCGCGCTGGTCAGCACCGGCTACGTCCATCGCGCCAACGGCTGGAAGATGATGTTCCATTCGCAGACGCCATTGGAAGCCGCTACCGGGAAGTAGGCTCAATCCTCAGGGATAGAATATTGCCTCGCCCTTCAACGCATCGGCGAGCATCTTCTCATACTTGCCGCGCGGCACGTCGACCGCGCCGAACCGCTTGAGGTGCTCGGTGGTGAACTGCGTATCAAGCAGAGCAAAGCCCCGCGCCTTCAAGCGCTCGACGAGGTAGAAGAGGCAGGTCTTGGAAGCGTCCGTCTCTCTGGCGAACATGCTCTCGCCAAAAAACACCCGGCCGAGCGACACGCCATAGAGGCCGCCGACCAGCCGGTCCTCACGCCACGCTTCGACCGAATGACAATGGCCTATCCGATGCAACTCGATATAGGCTTCGCGGATCGGCGCATTGATCCAGGTCGAGCGCCGCTCCGCGCGCTTTTCGGCGCAGCCGTCGATGGTCGCCTCGAAATCGAAATCGAAACGGATGTCGAAGGGATGTTTCTTGATCGTTTTCCAGAGACTTTTCGGCGTGTGAAAGCCGTCAAGCGGGATGATGCCTCGTGTCTCCGGCCGCACCCAGAACACCTCCGGGTCGCCGGCACTTTCTGCCATTGGGAAGACGCCCGAGGCGTAGGCCTTGAGCAGCAGGTCGGTGGGGATGCGATAGCCGGGCGCGTAGGGGCGGGTCATCGCGTCTCCGCGCTACTCTTCCTTGGCCAGGTATTTTTCCAGCCAGTGGATGTCATAATCGCCATTGGCGATGTCGGCATTGCCGACGAG
>NZ_RZPL01000815.1:0-2390 GCF_004022805.1 Mesorhizobium sp. M7A.F.Ca.CA.002.04.1.1
CTCCAGCGTGCCATAGAGCGGATAGACATGGTCGACCGCCTTGGCCTCGACCAGCGCCTGGTCGGATCCGTCGGCGAGACGCGCCATCGAACGCATGCTGGCGGTCCGCGAAACCGTGCCGAGCCCGTCAAGGAAGCTGCGCTCCGCCTGACTGGCGTCACGCTGGTTGATCTGGAAGCGAAGATCGCCGCCAAGCAGCGTCTGGCCCTGATTGGCGACACCGGCGGTGATCGAACGCGCCACCGAGTTGACGCCGCCGATGGCCGCGACGCCGAGCGCGATGCAGGCGAGGAAGATCAGGAAACCGGACAGGCCGCCGCGCATCTCGCGCAGCGAGAAGCGGACAGCGAGCCTCAACGTCCGGGACAGCGGCATCAGGCCGTCACCTTGACCGGCGCCGGTGCCTCGATCCGGCCCGAGTGCATCGAAACCTGGCGCGAACAGCGTGCCGCGAGCGCCGGATCATGCGTCACCAGCACCAGCGTCATGCCGCGCTCGGCCGCCTTCGCAAACAGGAGGTCGGCGACCTGCCGCCCGGTCGCCTGGTCCAGATTGCCGGTCGGCTCGTCGGCGATCAGGATGCGCGGCGACGGCGCCAATGCGCGGGCGATCGCCACGCGCTGCTGCTCGCCGCCCGACAATTCGCCGGGATAGTGGGTGACGCGGTCGCTGAGGCCAACCGCCGCCAGCTCGCGCGCCGCCACCGCGAACGGATCGGAATGGCCGGCCAGTTCCAGCGGCACCGCGACATTTTCGAGCGCCGTCATGTTGGGAATGAGATGGAAGGACTGGAACACGATGCCAATGTTTCGGCCACGAAACGAAGCAATCTGGTCCTCGCTTTTGCCGTTGAGCAGCTCGCCGGCGATTCGGACCGTACCCGAATCGACCCTTTCCAGGCCTGCCAGGACCATCAGCAAGGTCGACTTGCCGGAACCCGAAGGTCCGACGATGCCGGTCGCCTCGCCGGTCGCCACGTCGAGGCTCACCCCCTTCAGCACATGGACCGATGAAGCGCCCTCGCCAAGGGTCAGGGACACGTCTTTCAGCGCGATGACGGCTTCTGTCAAAATGAAATCGTCCTATATCTGGGAATGAAGGCTCTGCTTGCCGGAAGCCGTCGACTGGAGAATTCCTAGCTCATATGGGGCCTGCCGCATGTCTTTCAAACGCAGTATTGCCGCAGGCTTCGTGGTTTTCCTCGCCATTTGCGGCGTCATGTCGTCGGCGCGTGCCGAGCCGTTCAAGATCGTCGGCTTCGGTGACAGCCTGATGGCGGGCTATGGCCTTGGACCCGACCAGGGCTTTACCGACAGGCTGCAGGCAGCGCTTGGCGCCAAAGGCCACGACGTGACCGTCGCCAATGCCGGCGTCTCCGGCGACACGACGAGCGGCGGCCTGGCGCGGCTTGACTGGTCGGTGCCGGACGGCACGCAGCTGGTCATCCTCGAACTCGGCGCCAACGACATGCTGCGCGGCGTCTCGCCCGACATCACCAAAAAGAACCTCGACGAGATGCTGAGCAAGCTGAAGCAGCGCAAGATTGCCGTGCTTCTGGCCGGCATGCGCGCCGCACCCAATCTCGGTCCCGACTACCAGAGCGCCTTCGACGCCATTTTCCCGGACCTGGCGAAGAAATACGACGTCGCGCTCTACCCGTTCTTTCTCGACGGCGTCGCCGGCCAGCCCGGCATGCAGCTCGAGGACGGCCTGCATCCGAGCGCACGAGGCGTCGACCAGATGGTCGAACGCATCCTGCCCGCGGTCGAGAAGGTGATCGCGGCGGTGCCGGGCGATTCCTAGCGGGTTGGAACTGTTTCCGCCCGGCGAGCTTTTAACAGGGACTGTGGCCAACAAACCTCTTGCTCCGTTTGACTATCGATGATTCGCTATGGGTGACAGTTCGATTCGAGGAAGGGAGGCTCTTCATGCCGCGTCTTTTCACCGCCCTCGAAATTCCGCGTGACGCTGCCCTTTCGCTGTCCCTGCTGCGGGGCGGCTTGCCGGGAGCTCGCTGGATCGACGTCGAAAACTACCATCTGACGCTGCGCTTCATCGGCGATGTTCCCGGCCATGTCGCCGACGAGATCGCCAACGCGCTCGACCGCGTCCACCGCCCTTCTTTCTCGCTGGCGCTGACCGGCGTCGGCGCTTTCGGCCAGAAGAAGCCGCATGCGGTATGGGCGGGCGCTTCCGCCTCGCCCGATCTGGCCGCCCTTCAAGGTGAGGTCGACCGCATCTGCCAGCGGCTCGGCATCCCGGCCGACCCGCGCAAATTCATGCCGCATGTGACGCTGGCGCGCTTGCGCAATTCGACCCCGCTGGACGTTGCCCAATATCTGTCGGCGCGCGGCAATTTCTCGACGCTGCCGTTCCGCATCGGCCGTTTC
>NZ_RZPL01000816.1:0-2385 GCF_004022805.1 Mesorhizobium sp. M7A.F.Ca.CA.002.04.1.1
CTCGAAGCCAGAGGCAGGCCGGAAGACCGGCTGATGATCGAGCATCTGCGGGGCGGCGGAAAATAATGGGCGCAATCATCGCTTTTGTAGCGTTGCTTTTGCTGCTGCTCGGCGCGGTGACGATTTTTCTGCGTGCCGAGCCAGCGAAACTGGCGGGCACGCTGCGAACGCTTGGGCCGGCTCTTCTGGCAGTTGTCGGCGTCGCCGTGCTGGTGGTCGGCCGTGAAGGCGTCGGCGGCATGATCCTCACCGCGGCAATTGCCTGGTATGGTTCCATGCGAATGAAACGCCAGCCGGCGGGGCTTGCACCGGGCAAACGCTCGACGGTGCGCACAGCGGCATTGGAAATGGAGCTCGATCACGATACCGGCGGCCTCGAAGGACTGGTCCTGGCTGGCCGCCACGAAGGCAAGATGCTTGGCGCGATGGGGCTGGTGGAATTGCAGCACCTCTACCGCGAACTCTCCGGTGATCCGGAGAGCCGGCAGTTGCTAGAGACGTATCTTGACGGCAGATTTCCCGTCTGGCGCAAAAACACTGAGACGAACGGTGGCGAAGGGCTGGGTGTTGCGCCAGGTCCGGGCGCCATGACTAAGGAGGAGGCCTACAAGGTCCTTGGTCTTGAAGCGGGGGCCGCCGCGGCGGATGTCCGCAAGGCGCACCGCCGCCTGATGCAGCGCCTGCACCCCGATGTCGGCGGCACGTCTTTCCTGGCGGCGCGGATTAACGAAGCCAAGGACGTCTTGCTCTCCAATCACAACTAGTCTCCTTCGACGCAGAATTTTTCCGGGAGATGATTTCCACGCCGTCCTACTGCTGGACGGCGTAGCACTCGATGTTCTTCTTCTTCAAAGCGGTGCAGGCCTTCCAGGCGGCGGTCTTCGAACCGAAGCCGCCGAAGCGGGCGCGATAGTAGGTGACGCCGTCCTTGTCGAAGGCGACGGTGAAGCCGGAGGCGTCGGCCAGCACCTTGGGCGCCTGCTTGGTGGTCTTGTCGAGGAAGGCCTGTGCCTCGGACTGCTTTGGCGACGAGGCGACCTGAATGGCCCAGCCCGACGGCACCGACGCCGTGTTGACCGGATCGACGGCCGCTGGTGTTGGCTCGGCATAGGCAGCGACGACCTGGGCCGTCGCGACCTGGGGGGCTGAAACGATGACGGTCTTGACCTTTCTGGTCTTGACGACGGGGGCTGCTTCTTCGGCCTGCGGGGTATCGTCTTCCGCGACCGTGGCGTCCTCGGCGACGGTGGCGTCGTCCTGCGCCACAACAGGCTTGTCATCGGGCGTCGGAGCGTCATGCTTGGGCAGGAGAACCTGGGCGAGGGCGGTGACCGGGTTGTTGCCGCCGGCCTTGGCCACCAGATCGCCACCGCCGCGAGTCGATGCCCTCGGCAGATAGGTGTTGATCAAGCTGGCCATCTGATTGTCGCGGCTGCGGCCGGAACTGCCGCCCATGACCACGCCGACGATGCGGCGATTGCCGTCGGAAACCGACGAGACGAGGTTGAAGCCGGAGGCGCGGGTGTAGCCCGTCTTGATGCCGTCGACACCCTTGATGCGTCCGAGCAGGCGATTGTGACCGTTGATGCGCTGACGCCCGTAGAGGAAGGAGCGCTGCGAGAAATAGCCGTAATATTGCGGAAAATGTTCGCGCAGCGCGATGCCGAGCGTCGCCATATCGCGCGCGGTGGTGAACTGGCCAGGGTCTGGCAGGCCATTGGCGTTGCGGAACACGGTGCCGTTCATGCCCAGCGCACGCGCCTTGGCGGTCATCATGCGGGCAAAAGTGGTTTCATTGCCGCCGAGCATTTCGCCGAGCGCGGTGGCCGAGTCATTCGCCGACTTGGTGACGATCGACAGGATCGCGGTCTCGACCGTGACCGAACCGCCCGGCTTCACGCCAAGTTTCGTCGGCGCCTCGGCGGAGGCCTTGGCGGAAAACACCACTGGCGTATTCCTGCTGATCTTGCCCTTCGCCATCGCTTCGAAGGTCAGGTACAGCGTCATCATCTTGGTCAGCGAAGCTGGATAGCGCCTGCCGTTGGCATCTGCGGAGTAAAGCACCTTGCCAGTCTTGGCATCCACGACGATGGCCGCCTGCTTGGCCGCCAGCGACGAGGCAACGTCTCCAAAAACGAATGTCATCGCCAAGGCGATGATCATCATCGTTTTGAGAGGGGAGGTGGATTTGGAAACGATGCCCAACAACGCCTTACGCACTGGTACTTCCCTTGGATTTCTTCGTTGCGTTGGAGGCGGCAAAGGGTCCTGCCTCGCTTCCGGCCAAGCTACCGGCGCAGCGTTACCAATCCGTTTATGGTAACCGCCGCGTTCACCATTTTCTTCGTGCTTGAAGCTCTCTTTATTCGATTTTTAGCCATTGGC
>NZ_RZPL01000817.1:0-2384 GCF_004022805.1 Mesorhizobium sp. M7A.F.Ca.CA.002.04.1.1
CGCCGGTGACATCCGCGAACCGCCCCCTGACATCGCGGGGTTCGACATCACAGAGGACCGGTTCGCGGCGTTGCTCGATTTCATCGATGCGAGTTTCCAGCGCGGACCGGAAGGCCCGATCCTCGTTCCGGACGCGGCCTATTCCAGGTTCGACGGCTTCTACGAAGCCAACGGCCATTTCAACGCACTGATCGGCTGCAACACCTGGACGGCGGCCGCCTTGCGCACCGCAGGCCTGCGCACCGGCTGGTGGAACCCGCTGCCTGTATCGCTCGGGCTATCGATGCGGCTGTATAATTAGCGTGGGCATTCCGCGAATTGGCGAGTGTCGCGTTCCTTCACACCCCCCTCTGTCCCGCCAACCTTTCGCAGGTTTCAGCTTTCGTCAGCCTCCGGTGCCCGCCAGCCATAGAGCCAGTCCAAATCCGCCGCGAGTTTTTCCGACGAGCGCATTTTCAGGAACACGTTGCGCGCAATCGCCACCGGCCCTGCGGCATGCCAGGCCAGCCGGTTGACAGCGCCGCGTCGGGCGACCTGCGCGACACGCGGCCGCCGTGACTGTTCCCAAACCGCAAGCGCGGCCAGCGGGTTCGTAGGGGAGGCGTAGACGGCGTCGGCAAGCGTCGCTGCATCCTCGATCGCCATGGCCGCACCTTGCGCCGCGAATGGGGTCATCGCATGCGCGGCGTCGCCGATCAGCGCCATGCCGTTCGGTGTTGTCCAGGGCTGTTGCGGGTCGACAGTGTGGATCGGCCACGCGGTCCACGGGCCGGCCTGCTCGACCAGACGGGCAAGTTCTGCCGCAGTGCCGGCAAGAGCTCGGGTCAGGATCCCGGCGTCGGCGTTGCCGGACCAGCCCTCGGCAATGCGGTCGCCCCTGGTGAAGGCCGCGAGATTGAAGGCCGCACCCTTGCTGACGGGATAGGCCACCATATGGAAGCCGGGATGCAGGAAGGTGGTGACGCAGTCCCTGGCGCCGATGGCGGCAAAGCTCTGCCCCGCGGCGCTATCGGCTGCGATGGTCGCGCGCCAGGCCAGTTCGCCGGAGAAATGGTTTCTTGGCGAAGCCGACCCCTTGGCCGAGTCGACAAGTGGGCGCACCGATGACCAGACGCCATCGGCCCCGACCAGCAGGAAGCCCTCCGCCTCGATGGTCTTGCCGTCGATCTCGGCCGTCGCCGTGATGCCATGCGGGCCGGAGGCAACGTCGCCGATGCGCGCGCCGGTGGTGAGATGGATATCCGGCACCTCGGCAACGCGCGCGGTCAATGCGCTCTGCAGATCGGCCCTGTGCGCGACGAGATAGGGTGCTTGCCAGCGGGTTTCGGCGGCTTGCCCCAGCGGCACGCGCGCCAGTTCGCGCAAGGTCGCGGCCTTCTTCAACACCACGGCTTGCGGCCGCACCGCTGCCGGCAGCAGCCGGTCGAGCACGCCAAGCTGGCGAAGGATGCGCGTCGCGTTTGGAGAGAGCTGGATGCCGGCGCCGGCAGCTTCCAGGCGCTGCGCCTGTTCGAACACCCGAACCGCGTAGCCGCGCGAGGCGAATGCAAGGGCTGCGGTCAATCCGGCGACACCGGCCCCGGCGACGACAATTTGCCGGGAACGCGTGTCGTTCATCGGGCTGGTCGCGAAAGTCTCAGGCGGCCTGTTCGATGTAGATGCATCCGGCCGGCAGCGTTTCCGTCGCCTTCAGCTTCGGCGAATAGCGGTAGAGCGTCGAGCAATAGGGACAGACTTTTTCATTGTCGTCGCCCATGTCCAGAAACACATGCGGGTGGTCGAAAGGCGGATTGGCGCCCGTGCACATGAATTCCTTCACGCCGATGTCGATTGCCGGATAGCCCGCATCGTTCTGAAAATGGGGAATGGAACCGCCTGCCATCGTCGTCTCCTTAACGCAGTCTCGTCTGCATCTGGATCATATCAGGCCTCTTTGCAAGTTCGATGAAATCAAACTGTCGCAAAAGCCTGTCAGAGGATAAGTTAAGCCGGTTAACCCATGGCCCGAAAACCGATTTCGGTTTCCGGGAGGGACCATGGGTCGCTAGAGTGACTGGCTAGCCGGCTTGAGCGGGTGTGGAAGAGCGGGAATCATGAACGAACTGAAGCCGGTGCAGAACGAATTCGTGGATGTCGAGGTGGCTCGCCCGGAAGGCGGCAACCCGGACCGGTTTGTCAACCGCGAGTTTTCCTGGCTGCAGTTCAACCGGCGCGTTCTCGAGGAGTCGCTGAACCTCAATCATCCGCTGCTGGAGCGCGTCCGCTTCCTGTCGATCTCGGCCGCCAATCTCGACGAGTTCTTCATGGTCCGAGTCGCCGGTCTTGCCGGCCAGGTGCGCGAGGGCATCACGCTGAAGAGCCCCGACGGCCGCACCCCCGAACAG
>NZ_RZPL01000818.1:0-2381 GCF_004022805.1 Mesorhizobium sp. M7A.F.Ca.CA.002.04.1.1
GTCGTAAAGCTTCATCGCCGTGTGATTGGTCTCATGCGTCAGCCAGTATACCCGGCCTGAGCCGGCCGCCTGGGCACGCTCGTAGACGCCCTCGATCAGCGCCCGTCCGATGCCTTTGCCACGCGATGCCTGCGTGGTGAAAAGGTCCTGCAGATAGCAATTCGGCGCGATCGCCGTGGTGCTGCGATGGAAGAGATAATGCACGAGGCCGAGAAGCCGTCCCTCGCTTTCGGCCACCAGCGCGTGGACCGGCTCATAGGCATCGAAGAAACGCGACCATGTCATCTGGGTAATCTCACCCGGCAGGGCCGTTTCGCCCGAGCGGCCATAAAATGCATTGTAGCCGTCCCACAGCGGCAGCCATTGCTCGAAATCCTGTCGCGCAACGGGGCGGATGACGATCGGGCTGGGCATGGCTGAAACCTGTTGTCGTTGCTGCACAGGCGAACAGAGCGCAGGCCCGAGAGATGGGCAATGGGCCAGCTCCATAATGTCGGCGCAACCGCATCGTCGTGCTTTGCTTGACGCTTCGCCGCCGTGTCTCTAGGACGTGCCGGCAAGCTAGCCTGTGCTGTCGAGGCCACCCGTGACAATTGAAATCCCCGCCCATATGCATCCCAGCCGCTCGTTCCAGGGGCTGATCCTGACCTTGCACAACTATTGGGCGGCCTATGGCTGCGTCATCCTGCAACCCTACGACATGGAAGTCGGCGCCGGCACCTTTCATCCGGCAACGACGCTGCGCGCGCTCGGCCCGAAACGCTGGAACGCTGCCTATGTCCAGCCCTCGCGCCGCCCCAAGGACGGGCGTTATGGCGAGAACCCGAACCGGCTGCAGCATTATTACCAGTACCAGGTGATCCTGAAGCCGAACCCGCCCAACTTGCAGGAACTCTATCTCGGCTCGCTGGCGGCGATCGGCGTCGATCCGCTGCTGCACGACATCCGCTTCGTCGAGGATGATTGGGAAAGCCCGACGCTGGGCGCCTGGGGTCTCGGCTGGGAATGCTGGTGCGACGGCATGGAAGTCTCGCAGTTCACCTATTTCCAGCAGGTCTGCGGTATCGAATGCGCACCGGTGGCCGGCGAACTCACCTACGGGCTGGAGCGGCTGGCCATGTATGTGCAGGGCGTCGACAATGTCTACGACCTCAATTTCAACGGCCGGGAAGGCGCCGACAAGGTCACCTATGGCGATGTCTTCCTGCAGGCCGAGCAGGAATATTCGCGCCACAATTTCGAACACGCCAACACGGCGATGCTTCTGCGCCACTTCGAGGACGCCGAGACCGAATGCAAGGCGCTGCTCGATGCCGGCGCGCCGGCATCGAACGACAATCTGCCGATGCACCGCATGGTTTTCCCGGCCTATGATCAGTGCATCAAGGCCAGCCATGTCTTCAACCTGCTTGACGCGCGCGGCGTGATTTCGGTCACCGAACGGCAGAGCTACATCCTGCGGGTGCGCAATCTGGCGAAGGCCTGCGGTGAGGCGTTTTTGAAGACGCAGGCGGGTGGCCTGGCGGCCTGAGTCTCAGGCCCGCTTCATCATCTCGAAGGAAGCTTTGATCGGCAGTATGTTCTGGCTGCTGGCACCGTCGATTGTGCGCAATGCCTGTCGAACGCCCGGCATCGAGAAGGCACCGTGAGCCTGCGCGGTGAAGCAGGCGCCGAGTGCGAGGATCTGCAGAAGTCTGGATGCCGTTTTCATGGTCGTTGAGCCAAATGTTCCCTGCCTGAGCGTGGGTCGCTTCAGCGCTGCGTTCGGTTCATGGAAATCTTTGATCCAAGGACGGGTGGCGCGGTCTCGTCCCGACAGGATGGCCAAAATTTCTGGAAACGGGCGCAAATCGGCGATCCCCGTGCGGAAAGGGTGACAGCGGCCAGCCGAGTTGCTATGCCCCCGCCCGGACCATTTTGCCGCGTGAGCCCCATCCATGCCTGACCTGCTTCTAGAACTCCGCTCGGAAGAGATTCCCGCCCGCATGCAGCGCAAGGCGGCTGGCGATCTCAGGAAGATGCTGACTGACGGCCTGGTCGAGGCGGGGCTGACCTATGAGGCGGCGCGCGAGTACTGGACGCCGCGGCGGCTGACCCTCGACATCAGGGGTCTCACCGCGCGCTCGAAGGATATAAACGAAGAGATCAAGGGGCCTTCGACATCGGCGCCCGAACAGGCGGTCCAGGGCTTCCTGCGCAAGGCCGGACTTTCCTCGATCGCCGAGGCGCATGTCCATTCCGATCCGAAGAAGGGCGATTTTTATGTCGCCCACATTTCGAAGCCGGGCAGGGCGGCCGAACAGATCATCGCGGACCTGGTGCCTGATATCATCCGCAATTTCCCGTGGCCGAAATCGATGCGCTGGGGGCCGGCCTCGGCC
>NZ_RZPL01000819.1:0-2375 GCF_004022805.1 Mesorhizobium sp. M7A.F.Ca.CA.002.04.1.1
AGCCCGAGCCATGGCCAGGGCGTGGCGAGCCGACTGCGTGCGCGTGTGTCCGACAGCAGCCAGATCGCCCCGAAAAGCAATAATAGGCCGGTGGAAAGCTTGGCATAGAGCCCGACGCCCGACACCAGCCCGAGCGCCAGCCACCAGCCCGGCCCACCACCACGGCCCGCACGCCACAACAGCCAGCAGATAGCGGCCCAGAAGGGCATCTGCGCGTAGTCATGATTGAACTGTGGGGTCGGCCAGCCGAAGAAATAGAGCGACGGCATCAGAAGCACGGCGGCCAGCGCGCGGGTTCGCCCGAGCATGTCGCGGGCCAGCAGATAGACTAGCACGAAAGTGGCCGAGATCGTTAGCTGAGCCACGAGATATTGCGGCCAGCGGAACGATCCGGTCAGAAGATGGCTGATCTCGAGCAGCCAGCCGGGAAGCTGTGGATGCTTGTAGGTCAACAGCACCCATTCGCGGCCCCACATGAAGCCTTCGACGACATCGTTGGGCGGTGACACGTCGACAAGCGCGGGCGCCACGGTCCAGCACAGGATCTGTGTCAGGCATAAAAGCGCCAGGCCGGCTTCTGGATAGCGCGTCAGCCCCTGCCAGATCGACGACTGCCGCCAGTCGCCTGGAACAGAACTGCCGACCGGCAGCCAACCGTTCATGGGTTCGTCGATTCGCGTCATGCGGTGGATAAATCACACCGGACGGTTTTTGGAACAGCCCAGAACTCGAAGCTTACGAAAATGTAAACTTGGGTGACCATGGCAAAACCAAGATTGAGGCAGAGTTTCGCGCCACCATGCCGCCTCTCTCATCATCACATGCCAGCAGGACAACAATGGAACACGCCGTCCCGGAGCGCCCTGAACATGCCGGGCACGGCGCATCGGGCGTGATCGCGGCAGGCGTCGCCTACGCCTGACCGGTTCCCGTCCCCCAAAAAGCATCCAGGATTTGATAAATGCGCCACCACCATGCCATCATCCACTACCGTGCGCTCGATTTCTGGATGGCCCGTGCGGCCGTTCTCGTCATCATCTGCCTGCAGCTTCTGGTCATCAACAATCTCTCATTCGGACCGCGCTGGCTAGCGCCCGCGCTGGAGGCCGCTCTGCTGCTGCCCTTGTCGGTGGCCACCGCCTGGACACAGGCCGCCACCCGCAAGGCGGTCGAGGACCACGAGTGGCATGCGATCGGCCAGTTTCGGGTCATGATCCGCAGAACAGCCCTGACCATGACCGCCATCATCAGCATCATGAACTGCGGTTCGCTGGTCCTGCTGGTGCGTGCCTTGCTGGAGGGCCATGCCGGCAACAGCGGCACGACGCTGCTGATCGACGCACTCAACATCTGGGTCACCAACGTCATCGTCTTTGCCTTGTGGTTCTGGAGCACCGACCGCGGCGGCCCGCCGACCTGCGGCCTCGTCAAGCTTGCGCAGGCCGATTTCCTGTTCGCGCAGATGACGTTGAACGACCGTGACCTCCGAGATTGGCTGCCCGGTTTCGTCGATTATTTCTTCCTCGCCTTCACCAATGCGACAGCGTTTTCGCCCACCGATACCTTGCCCCTTTCCCAGCGCGCCAAGCTGCTGATGATGGCCGAGGCCATGATCTCGCTGCTGACCATCGCGCTGGTCGCGGCACGCGCGGTCAACATCCTCGCTTGATCGGCCCGACACGCGAAATAGCCCGCCCGGCGCACCGGAACGGGCTATTTTGGGTTGCCTTCGACAGTTGAAATGCAGCGCCGGCCTAGTGGCGCTTGCCCAGCCTGTAGCTGTTGCCGCCCAGCAGGTTCACGCCGAGCCCGCTCAGAACGCCACCGACGATGCCGGTCTTGTTGCCGTTCAGAATGCCTGAGACGACATTGCCGCTCAGGATGTTGTTGCCGCTGAGCACGTCGTTCAGCGCGGTGATCTTGCCAAGGTCGATGGACGGCGAAACATTGATCAGGCTGCTCGAATTGCCTCCCCAGCCGCCCGAACCTCCGCACCCACAACCTGCCTCGGCGGCTCCAACGGACGATGCAACTGCAACAGCGGCGAAAATAACAGTGAACTTGTTCATGAAAGCTACTCCCGTTTGATGATGGAGATGGCTTCCGTCTTCTGTGGTCTACCTCTTGCTTAACAATATATGAACAATTCATCCGCTCAAGTCTTTATCTAGTTTCGGTGCTTCAATCAAAAATTAACAATAATCATTATGCATAACCGACATGATTAACTTGCTTATCACAACGGACGACGACGAGACCGGTCAACTCGAATGCCGCTCAGCAATGGCCGATCGGAAATGCAAAAAAGCCCGCCCCGGCGTGAGCCGAAGCGGGCAGCGGTCGGTCCT
Source organism: Mesorhizobium sp. M7A.F.Ca.CA.002.04.1.1 (assembly GCF_004022805.1). Classification (NCBI taxonomy): domain Bacteria; kingdom Pseudomonadati; phylum Pseudomonadota; class Alphaproteobacteria; order Hyphomicrobiales; family Phyllobacteriaceae; genus Mesorhizobium; species Mesorhizobium sp. M7A.F.Ca.CA.002.04.1.1. Next base: position 2,349 of record NZ_RZPL01000819.1, read on the forward strand.
GGAAATGAGAGCCACGCCGCGCCAGGT
>NZ_RZPL01000081.1:0-12010 GCF_004022805.1 Mesorhizobium sp. M7A.F.Ca.CA.002.04.1.1
CCTGGGGCTGGTCGGCCTGTCGACCCTCAAGCTGAGATAGGAAGCCCTTTGATCCCCGCCGCATCCTTTTCAGGCAAGCGCGTTTCGCTCTTCGGGCTTGGTGGCTCGGGGATCGCGACGGCGCGCGCGCTGATCGAGGGCGGCGCGGACGTGCTGGCCTGGGACGACAATCCCGACAGTGTGGCCAAGGCCGCCATTGCCGGTATCGCGACCGCTGATTTGCGCGGCGCCGACTGGGCGAAATTCTCGGCCTTCGTGCTGTCGCCTGGTGTGCCGCTGACGCATCCCAAGCCGCATTGGACGGTGGAACTGGCGCGCGGCTCAGGCGTCGAGATCATCGGCGACATCGAGCTTTTCTGCCGCGAGCGGGTGCTGAGCGCGCCGACAGCGCCTTTCATCGCCATCACCGGCACCAACGGCAAGTCGACGACGACCGCGCTGACCGCGCACATCCTGAAAGCCGCGGGACGGGATGCCCAGATGGGCGGCAATATCGGCCGCGCGGTGATGACGCTCGATCCGCCCGAGCCCGATCGGCACTATGTCGTCGAGTGTTCGTCCTACCAGATCGACCTCGCGCCCTCGATCAATCCGACGGCCGGCATCCTGCTCAACCTGACGCCCGATCATCTCGACCGCCACGGCACCATGCAGCACTACGCCGCGATCAAGGAGCGGCTGGTGGCCGGCAGCGAGACGGCGATCGTCGGCATCGACGATTCCTGGTGCGCGCAGATTGCCGAGCGGCTGGAGCGGGCGGGGCGGCATGTCATCCGCATTTCCAAGCGCCTGCCGCTGACCGACGGCTATTTCGCCGATGGCAGCAATTTGATGGAAGCTGTGCACGGCCGTTACAGCCGTGTCGCCTTCCTCGAAGGCATCGGCTCCTTGCGTGGCCAGCACAATGCCCAGAACGCTCTGGCTGCGGTCGCCGCTTGCCTCAAGGTCGGGCTGGAGCTTGGCGAGATCCAGTCGGGGCTGGAAAGCTTTCCCGGCCTCGCGCACCGCATGGAGCAGGTCGGCCGCAAGGACCATGTGCTGTTCATCAACGATTCCAAGGCGACCAATGCCGATGCTGCGGCGCCGGCGCTGTCGAGCTTCGCGCGCATCTACTGGATCGCCGGCGGCCTGCCCAAGGAAGGCGGCATCGAACCCTTGCGCGGTTTCTACCCGCGCATCGCCAAGGCCTATCTGATCGGCGAGGCGGCGCCGGCGTTTTCGGCGACGCTGGGCGAGGCCGTGCCCTACGAGATTTCAGGCACGCTGGCCGCGGCGGTCGAGCACGCCGCGCATGATGCGGCTAAGGACGACAGCGGCGAGGCGGTGGTGCTGCTGTCGCCGGCCTGCGCCAGCTTCGACCAGTTCAAGAATTTCGAAGTTCGCGGCGAAGCCTTCAGGCAAGCTGCGAATGCTATCGAGGGTGTGAAACCCATCGGAGGGGCACGATAATGCAGAGCCGTCTCGACAAAAGTCCGGTTGCGACCTGGTGGTGGACGATCGATCGCTGGTTCCTGGCGGCGTTCCTGTCGCTGATGGGCCTCGGTATCGTGCTGTCCTTCGCGGCGAGCCCGGCGGTCGCCGAACGCATCGGCCTCGACAGTTTCCACTTCGCCACCAGGCAGATCATCTTCACCGTACCGGCGCTCGGCGTGATGCTGGCTGTGTCGTTCCTCGATTCCAGGCAGATCCGGCGCATGGCGCTGATCATGCTGTGCCTGATGCTGGTGCTGATGGTGGCGGTGCTCTACATCGGCGTCGAGGTGAAGGGCGCACGCCGCTGGGTGTCGCTTGCCGGCCTGTCGATCCAGCCGTCGGAATTTTTGAAACCAGCCTTCGTCATCATGTGCGCCTGGCTTTTCGCTGAGCACAAGCGCCAGCCCGACATTCCCGGCAATCTGTTCGCCATGTTGCTGCTGGTACTGGTCGTGTCGCTGCTGGTGGCGCAACCGGATCTCGGCCAGACCATGCTGACGACCGGCACCTGGGGCATCATGTTTTTCATGGCCGGGCTGCCCTGGCTGTGGATCGTTGCGCTGGGTGCCGCCGGCGTCGGCGGCGTTTTCGCCGCCTATACGGTGTTCCCGCACGTTGCCTTGCGCATCGACAAGTTTCTTACCGGCGAAGGCGACACATTCCAGGTCGATATGGGACGCGACGCGCTGATCAATGGCGGCTGGTTTGGCGTCGGACCAGGTGAGGGCACAGTCAAGCGCGTTATTCCCGACAGCCATGCCGACTTCGTCTTCTCGGTCGCAGGCGAAGAGTTCGGACTGATCATGTGCTTCTTCATCATGTCGATATTCGCCTTCATCGTGCTGCGCGGCCTCAACACGGCGCTGAAGGAGCATGACGATTTCACCCGCTATGCGGTCGGCGGCCTCGTCACCGTCTTCGGCCTGCAGGCGGTCATCAACATGTGCGTCAACCTCCAGCTTGTGCCGGCCAAGGGCATGACGCTGCCGTTCATCTCTTATGGCGGCTCTTCGCAGATCGCCATCGCCATCTCGATGGGGATGGTGCTGGCGCTGACACGCAAGCGGCCGGAAAAGCGCAAGCAGATGGGCTTTGGCCTGTCGCAACGCGCCGTGCCGGCGGAGTGATATGGCCAGAGGCGTCATCCTTCTCGCGGCAGGCGGCACCGGTGGGCATCTTTTCCCGGCCGAGGCGCTGGCGCATGAGCTGAACGAGCGCGGCTGGTCGGTGCACCTGGCAACCGACGACCGTGCCGAGCGTTTCGCCGGCCATTTTCCGGCCGCTGCCGTCCACCCGATCCAGTCGGCGACGATGGGCTCGAAAAATCCTTTTGCCCTGCTTGGTGCCTTCTGGAAAATCTGGCGCGGCGTGCGCCAGGCTTCTGCCGTCATCGCCAGGATCAAGCCGGATGCCGTCGTCGGCTTCGGCGGCTATCCAACCTTGCCGCCGCTCTACGCGGCGACACGGCGCAAGGTACCGACCCTGATCCATGAGCAGAACGCGGTGATGGGGCGCGCCAACCGGGCGCTGGCCGGCCGTGTCGACGCGATCGCCGGCGGCTTCCTGCCGCAGGACAGCAGTGCAGCCGGGGTCAAGACGGTGACGACAGGCAATCCGGTCCGGCCTGCGGTGCTGGAAGCGGCCAAGACTGCCTATGCGGCATCTGCCGGGGATCAACCGTTCCGCCTGCTGGTTTTTGGCGGCAGCCAGGGCGCCCAATTCTTTTCCGATGCCGTGCCGGGAGCCATTGCGCTGCTTTCCGACGCCCAGCGCAAACGGCTGGTCATTACCCAACAAGCGCGCGCCGATGACGTGGCGCGGGTCAAGGCGGTCTATGCCACCCTTGGCGTCGCCGTCGAGGTCTCGCCCTTCTTCACCGACATGGCGGCACGCATGGCGGCCGCTCATCTGGTGATCTCGCGTTCCGGCGCCTCGACCGTCTCGGAGATCGCCGTCATCGGCCGGCCGGCGCTGCTGGTGCCTTACCCCCATGCGCTCGATCACGATCAGGCGGCGAACGCGGCGGCCCTTGCCGCTGCCGACGGCGGCGAAGTGCATCCGCAATCCTCGCTCTCGTCCGAACGCATCGCAGCGCTTGTCGGCGGGCTGATGGACGACCCCGATCGGCTGACGGCAATGGCGGCGGGTGCGAAATCGGCCGGCAGGCCGGACGCGGCACGGTTGCTCGCCGATCTTACAGAGGCTATTGCGTCCAAAAAAACCGTTTCGGATTTCAGGAAGGGGACGCAAGCATGAAGATGCCGCAGACCATCGGCCTTGTGCATTTCATCGGCATTGGCGGCATCGGCATGAGCGGCATTGCCGAAGTGCTGCACAATCTCGGCTACAAGGTGCAAGGGTCCGACCAGGCCGAAAGCGCCAATGTGCAGCGGCTGCGCGACAAGGGCATCGAATGCTTCGTCGGCCATAGGGCCGAGAATCTCGGCGATGCCGAGGTGGTGGTCGTCTCGACGGCGATCAAGAAATCCAACCCTGAGCTGAAGGCCGCGCGCGAAAAGCTGCTGCCGATCGTGCGCCGGGCCGAGATGCTGGCCGAACTGATGCGCTTTCGCCAGGCGGTGGCGATCGGCGGCACGCATGGCAAGACGACGACGACCTCGATGGTGGCGACCTTGCTCGATGCGGGCGGGCTCGATCCGACCGTGATCAATGGCGGCATCATCAATGCCTACGGCACCAACGCCCGCATGGGCGACGGCGAATGGATGGTGGTCGAGGCCGACGAGAGCGACGGCACCTTCCTGAAACTGCCGGCCGAGATCGCGGTCGTCACCAACATCGACCCCGAGCATCTTGACCACTATGGCAGCTTCGACAAGGTGCGCGAGGCGTTCCGCCAGTTTGTCGAGAACGTTCCGTTCTACGGTTTTGGCGTGATGTGCACCGATCACCCCGAAGTGCAGGCGCTGGTCAGCCGCATCGAGGACCGCCGGGTCATCACCTATGGCGAGAATGCGCAGGCCGACGTGCGCTTTACCAATCACCGCATGTCAGGTGCCATTTCGGAATTCGACGTGGTGATCCGCGACCGCAAGACCGGCGGCCAGACTGTCATAGCAGGCCTGCGCCTGCCGATGCCCGGCCGTCACAACGTCTCCAACGCGACGGCAGCAATCGCGGTCGCGCACGAACTCGGCCTGTCGGCCGAGGCGATCAAGAAGGGCCTGTCGTCCTTCGCCGGCGTCAAGCGCCGCTTCACCCATACCGGTTCGTGGGACGGCGTCGAAATATTCGACGATTACGGCCACCATCCGGTCGAGATCTCGGCGGTGCTGAAGGCGGCGCGCAGCGCCACCCAGGGTCGTGTCATCGCCATTGCCCAGCCGCATCGCTTCACCCGGCTGCATGATCTGTTCAACGAGTTTTCCACCTGCTTCAACGACGCCGACACAGTAATGGTGGCGCCGGTCTACGCCGCCGGCGAAGAGCCGATCGACGGCGTCAGCTCGGACGCGCTGGTGTCGCGCATCCGCGCCGGCGGTCATCGCGACGCGCGCTACATCGAGGGCCCGGCGGCGATTGCGCCCATCGTCCGTGATCTGGCCAAGCCGGGCGATTTCGTCGTCTTCCTTGGAGCCGGCAACATCACCCAATGGGCCTATGCGTTGCCCAAGGAGCTTGGCGGGACCGTCTCATGAGGCACGGCCAGGCCCTGATCGACAGACTTGGCGACCGGCTTGCCGGCCTGCGTGGCCGCCTGACGCCGAACGCCGAGATGGACAAGATCACCTGGTTCCGTGCCGGGGGGCTGGCTGAAGCGTTGTTCCAGCCGGCCGATGAGGAGGACCTTGCCGCGTTCCTGAAAGCCGTTCCCGAAGAGATACCGCTGACGGTCGTCGGCGTCGGCTCCAACCTTCTGGTCCGCGATGGCGGCATCGAGGGCTTTGTCATTCGGCTTTCGGCCAAGGGCTTCGGCGATGCCGAGGTGATTTCGCCAATCAGGATCAAGGCGGGAGCTGCGACCCCCGACAAGCGCGTCGCAGCGGTGGCGCTCGAGGCCGGCATTGGCGGCTTTCATTTCTACCACGGCATTCCGGGTGCAATCGGCGGTGCGCTGCGAATGAATGCCGGCGCCAATGGCGTCGAGACGCGCGAGCGCGTCATCGAAGTGCGAGCACTCGATCGCAAGGGCAATGTGCAGACGCTGAGCAATGCCGATATGGGATACGCCTATCGCCATTCGGCGGCTCCCTCCGGGCTGATCTTCACCTCCGCCGTGTTCGAAGGCTTTGCCGAGGACAGGGCGACCATCAAGGCTGCGATGGAGGCCGTGCAGAACCATCGTGAGACCGTGCAGCCGATCCGCGAAAAGACCGGCGGCTCGACCTTCAAGAATCCCGACGGCACATCGGCCTGGAAGGAGATCGACAAAGCGGGCTGCCGCGGCCTGATGATCGGCGGCGCGCAGATGTCGCCGATGCATTGCAACTTCATGATCAACACCGGAACCGCGACCGGCTACGACCTTGAATATCTCGGCGAGACGGTGCGCACGCGGGTGCTGGAGAATTCCGGTATCCGGCTGCAATGGGAAATCAAGCGCATCGGCAATTTCCGGCCAGGGCATGCCGTTCAGGAGTTTCTCGGGCAGCTCCTTTAAGGTGCGCTGATATTCAGGTGATGCTCCGCTCCGGTTCTCGAAAGCCATCGTTTTCGACTCGGCCTGACCTGAATCTCGACACACCTAGCGCCTCGTTGAAGTTCATGTGATGCATGAACTTCAACGAGGCGAAAAACGGTCCGCGACCGTTGCCGCAAAGACTCAACGACACGCTTTTCGCATCCATTTTCTTAGAAAGTGAATCTCTCGGAATCGTAAGCACTTGCCAGTGAATCAACTCTCTGATTCTCTGCTCGAAAGCGTTTCCTGATTTGAGTCGTTCGACGCGTTTTCAGCGTTTTCCGTCTGGGGGGGCAACCTGCCGGGAGACTCTGACTCAATGTTGCGGAAAATCTGGTTTTGGTCCGCCGTGAGAGAGGGGATGCCGGGGAATGAAAAACAAGCATGTGGCCGTCCTGCTGGGTGGTTTTTCGTCCGAGCGGCCCGTGTCCCTGTCCTCCGGAAAGGCTTGCGCCGATGAGCTTGAGAAGGAAGGTTACCAGGTCACCCGCGTCGATGTCGGGCGCGATGTCGGCTCCGTGCTTGCCGAGCTCAAGCCCGATGTCGCCTTCAATGCGCTGCACGGCCCTTTTGGTGAGGATGGCACCATCCAGGGCATCCTCGAATATCTCGGCATTCCCTACACCCATTCCGGCGTGCTCGCCTCGGCTCTGGCCATGAACAAGGAGCAGGCCAAACGGGTTGCCAAGTCGGTCGGCATCGTGGTCGCCGAATCGAAGGTCGCCAGCCGCTTCGCCATCCAGAACAAGCATCCGATGAAGCCGCCCTATGTGGTCAAGCCGGTCAATGAGGGTTCGAGCTTTGGTGTCGTCATCGTGCATGAAGGCCAGTCGCATCCGCCGCAGGTTCTTGGCTCGTCGGAGTGGAAATATGGCGATACCGTCATGGTCGAGCGCTACATCCACGGCAGGGAGCTGACCTGCGCGGTGATGGGCGATGTGGCGCTGGGGGTCTGCGAGATCATCCCGACCGGCCATTCCTTCTACGACTATGATTCAAAATATGTCGCCGGGGGATCAAAGCACGAATGCCCCGCAAAAGTTTCACCGAATATTTACCAAAAAATACAAACACTGGCGCTCAAGGCTCACCAAGCGATCGGCTGTCGGGGCGTTTCCCGGTCGGACTTCCGTTATGACGATCGGCATTCCGAAAACGGCGAGATTGTCTGGCTCGAGGTCAACACCCAGCCGGGTATGACGCCGACGTCCTTGGTGCCTGAAATCGCCGCCCATGCCGGGCACTCGTTTGGCGATTTGTTGAGTTGGATGGTGGAGGACGCTTCGTGTCTGCGTTGAAATGGGGACAGGGTAGGGAGAGGGGCGCGGCCGGTCCGGCGCTGTTCGGCCTGTCGTTGTCGTTGGACCATTTCGTGCTGCCGCGGATGCTGCGCCGCCCGGTGCGCATTATGGCGCGCCTCGGTGTCGGAGAATTCCAGGCGCCACGCTTTTCCGCGGCCATGATGTCGGCCGTGCTGATTTTCTCGAGCAGTGCCTATGGCGCCTATCTCGGCGGTCATGTCGACGGTATCGTGCAGAGCATCACCGCCCGTACCGGATTTGCCGTCGATCAGGTCAAGGTGGTGGGCAATCGCCAGACCTCGGAAATCGATATACTCGACAGGCTTGAACTCGACGGCTGGACGTCGCTGATCGGCTTTAATGCCGAGGCCGCGCGGGAACGAATTGCGACCTTGCCGTGGATCGAGGTCGCGGCGGTGCGCAAGGTCTATCCGCATACGCTGGAAGTGCGTGTCGAGGAGCGTGAGGCTTTCGCGCTCTGGCAGCAGGGTGACGAGCTTTCGGTCATCGAGAAGAATGGCGCCATGATCGCGCCGTTCTCGGGCGGCAAGCAGGTGCTTCTGCCTCTGCTGATCGGCACCGGCGCGCCGGCGAGCGCGCCCGATTTCCTGGCCAAGGTCGAAAAATATCCCGAGCTCGCGAACCGGATCAAAGGTTATATCCGTGTCGGCGAACGGCGCTGGGACCTGAAGCTGGACAATGGCATCACCATCAAGCTTCCCGAGGACGACGAGGATCAGGCGCTCGCCGAACTCGTGAAGATGGATCATGACAACGGTTTGCTGTCGCGCGACATCGCCGCCGTCGACATGCGCCTGACGGACCGGCTGGTCGTCCAGTTGACGGCGGAAGCGGCGACGCAGCGCGAAGCCGCCCTCAACGAGAAACCCAAGAGCCTGAAGCGCAAGCCGGAGACGAAGATATGAGCTGGCTTGGCAGTCCTGGCGATGCCGCGTCGCGCCGGTCTGGCACCCTGACGGTGCTGGATGTCGGTTCGAGCAAGGTCTGCTGCATGGTGGCCAAGCTCAAGCCGTGCGATGACGGCAAGCTGCTGCGCGGCCGTTCGCACCGGATCCAGGTGATCGGCATCGGCCATCAGAAGTCGCAAGGCGTGAAGTCGGGTGTCGTGGTCGATCTCGACAGGGCGGAGCATGCCATCCGCCTTTCCGTCGACGCAGCCGAGCGCATGGCCGGGCTGACGGTTGATTCGCTGATCGTCAACATGACGGCCGGCCGGCTGAAGAGCGAAGCCTTCTCCGCCACCATCAATCTTGGCGGCCACGAGGCCGACGAGGCCGACATCAAGCGCGTTCTCGGTGCAGGCGCCAAGCAGGCGCTGAAGGCCGAGCGCGAAGTGATCCATTCGCTTCCCGTCGGCTTCTCGCTGGATGCCGAACGCGGCGTGCGCGATCCGCGCGGCATGGTCGGCGACGCACTCGGCGTCGACATGCATGTGCTGACCGGCGACGCCGCGCCGATGCGCAATCTGGAGCTGTCCATCAACCGTTCGCATCTGTCGGTCGAGCGCATGGTGGCGACGCCCTATGCCAGCGGGCTGGCGGCGCTGGTCGACGACGAGCTGGAAATGGGTGCGGCCTGCATCGACATGGGCGGCGGCACGACGACGATCTCGGTGTTTTCGGAAGGCAAGTTCGTCCATGGCGACGCCATCGCCATCGGCGGCAACCATGTCACGCTGGACATGGCCAAGGGGCTGTCGACCTCGCTTGATGCCGCCGAACGGCTGAAGGTGATGCATGGTTCGGCGCTGCCCGGCAGCGCCGACGATCGCGACCTGGTCTCGATCCAGCCGATCGGTGACGATGGCGACGTGCCCTTGCAGATCCCGCGCTCGGTGATGACGCGCATCGTGCGCGCCCGCATCGACGAGACGCTCGAACTGCTGCGCGACCGGCTGAACAAGTCCGGCTATGGCAATGCAGTGGGCAAGCGTGTGGTTCTTACCGGCGGCGCCAGCCAGCTTGCCGGCCTGCCGGAGGCGGCGCGCCGCATTCTGGGACGAAATGTGCGCATCGGCCGCCCGCTCGGCGTGGCCGGCCTGCCGGAAGCGGCGAAGGGGCCGGCCTTCTCGGCCGCGGTGGGGCTTCTGATCTACCCGCAGATGGCGAGCTTCGAGAGCCATCCGGCGAAAGGAATTTCCGGTCTCAAAATGACCGGAACGGGCGGAAAACTGCATCGCATGAGTCAGTGGTTGAGAGACAGTTTCTAAAATTGACGGGGACAGCCCCATAGGCGGCCGCGGCGGCGAAGCGGCGTGAAAGGCAAAGGACGGAGACAATGACCATCAATCTGCAAAAGCCGGACATCACCGAGCTTAAGCCGCGCATCACCGTGTTCGGTGTCGGCGGCGGCGGCGGCAATGCCGTCAACAACATGATCACCGCCGGTTTGCGCGGCGTCGAGTTCGTGGTGGCCAACACCGACGCGCAGGCGCTGACCATGTCGAAGGCAGGCCGCCTGATCCAGCTCGGCGCTCACGTCACCGAGGGGCTCGGTGCGGGATCGCAGCCGGAAGTCGGCCGTGCGGCGGCGGAAGAGTGCATCGATGAAATCCTCGATCACCTGACCAACACCCATATGTGCTTCGTGACAGCCGGTATGGGCGGCGGCACCGGCACCGGTGCTGCTCCCGTCGTTGCCCGCGCAGCGCGCGAAAAGGGCATCCTCACCGTCGGCGTCGTCACCAAGCCGTTCCACTTCGAAGGCCAGCGCCGCATGAAGACCGCGGACTTCGGCATCGAGGAATTGCAGAAATGCGTCGATACGCTGATCGTCATCCCCAACCAGAACCTGTTCCGGCTGGCCAATGACAAGACCACCTTCGCCGATGCCTTCGCCATGGCCGACCAGGTGCTCTATTCCGGTGTCGCCTGCATCACCGACCTGATGGTCAAGGAAGGTCTGATCAATCTCGATTTCGCCGACGTGCGCTCGGTCATGCGCGAGATGGGCAAGGCGATGATGGGCACCGGCGAAGCTTCGGGCGAGGGCCGCGCGATGGCCGCCGCCGAAGCGGCGATCGCCAACCCGCTGCTCGACGAAACCTCGATGAAGGGCGCCAAGGGCCTGCTGATCTCGATCACGGGCGGCCGCGACCTGACGCTGTTCGAAGTCGACGAAGCGGCGACCCGTATCCGCGAGGAAGTCGACCAGGACGCCAACATCATCCTGGGCGCCACTTTCGACGAGGAACTCGAAGGCGTCATCCGCGTCTCGGTGGTTGCCACCGGCATCGACAAATCGGCGGCTGAAATCGCCGCTGCGCCGATCTCGATCCGCACGGCGCCTCCGAAGCCGGTCAGCCGCCCGGCGGCTCAGATCGCGGAGGCTCGCCCGGCGCCTGTTCAGCAGGCGGCCTACGAGCCACGCGCTGTCGACCCTGTCGCCGAAGCCATCCAACTGGCCGAAGCCAATGCCGCGGCGATGGCGCAGGCGCGCCCGGCTCCTGTCGCTCACGCAGAAGATTTCCGCCCACAGAGCAAGATCTTCCAGGCGCCGCCAGCACAGCCGATGCCGCAGCCGGTGGTCCAGCAGATGCAGCCGGCCCCGCAGCCGCGCGAGATGCTGCGCGAAGCCCCGCAGCCTGTTGCCATGGCACCTCAGCGTATGCCGCGCGTCGAGGACTTTCCGCCGGTCGTCAAGGCCGAGGTGGATGCCAAGAGCCGCCCGGTGGACCACGAGAACAACAGCGGACCGATGGGCCTGCTGAAGCGCCTGACCAACGGACTGACCCGCCGCGAGGAAGAACCCGCAAGGCTGCAGCCGGCGCAGCCGCGTGAGCCCAAGCTGCGCCAGGCGGCGCCCGAAGTGCGCCGCCTCGCCAGCCAGGATGCGCAGCTCTATGCGCCGCGCCGTGGCCAACTCGACGATCAGGGCCGCCTGACGCCGCAGGTGAGGACGACTCAGGAAGACGATCAGCTGGAGATTCCGGCGTTCCTGCGCCGCCAGGCCAACTGATTGGTAAACGGACTGTAACATTTGTTAACAGGCAAGCGAGGAATCGCTTGCCTGTTAACGTTTTAAATGATGTGATTTCAATAACTTACAAAGTCGCACCCATTCCAGTTCGCGGTTACACAGAGTAAGAAACCGTGATTTGGAGTCTCCCTGACGGGACATTATCTTCGCTGCCTACCATCATCGGTTTGCCGGGATTTCGGGGGAAGTCGCCCTGCCAACCGATTCACACAAGAGCCGCGCCCTCGGGCTGGAGAAGCGGACCTAGGCATTACGGGCTTATGGGGATTGTCTTGCACGACTATCAGACGACATTGAAGACGCGCGCGTCGCTTACCGGCACCGGCGTCCACAGCGGCAAGGAAGTGTCCATCAGCTTCATGCCGGCGGATGCCGACACCGGCATCGTTTTCCAGCTTTTCAACGGTGCCGAGCAGGGCCGCGAGTTTCGTGCCCTGGTTTCGGAAGTCGGCGCCACCGACCTGTGCACCATGCTTGGTGATCCCGCCGGCGAGCATATCGCCACGGTCGAGCACATCATGGCGGCGCTGTTTGGGCTCGGCATCGACAATGTCGCTGTCGAGATCGACGGTTCCGAGGTTCCGATCTTCGATGG
>NZ_RZPL01000820.1:0-2369 GCF_004022805.1 Mesorhizobium sp. M7A.F.Ca.CA.002.04.1.1
GGCACTGCCGGCGACACGCTTCGCGGTGGGCGCTTACCTTTCCTTTTGCACAAACCGGACGCTGTTCGAGGCGGTCGCGTCCTCGCTGACCGAGATGTTTTCGCCACTCATCATCGGCGAGCGGGTGCCGGCAATGCTGGCCAAATACGACTACATCACCGAGGATACGCTTGCCTATTTCAAGCAACGGCCCGAACAGGCCTCGCGTGACGCCGACTTCGCCCTTGCCTACGTGCTCAGCCACGCCGATACGGCGGAGCGCCAGCAGCAGGCAATCGATGCACTGGTGTTCAAATGCGATATACTCTGGGCCATGCTTGACGCGCTTCAACACGCCTATGGCGAGCGGGGAAACATACCGCCCGGCGCCTTCCAGCCCGAGGCAGCCCTATGACGGCGCTGCGCGAAAGAGCTGTGGTGTCGTTGCGATCGGTACCTTCGCTGCCGAAGCACGTGCGCATACAATACGATCCCTTGCGGCAGGCATTCGCCGTGCTTTCACCGGAAAAGATATTCTGGCCGAACGATGTCAGTCTCGACATATTGCGACGCTGCGATGGACGGTCCACGGTCGGCGACATCATTGCCGGCCTTGCCGCCGATTATGAGGCCGAACAGGAGGCCGTGGCGACCGACGTCATCGCCTTCCTGCAGGAATGGTCGGACAAGCTGCTGGTGAGGCTATGAGCACGCCCCTCCTCCCTCCAATCGGCATGCTGGCGGAACTGACGCATCGCTGCCCGCTGCAATGCCCTTATTGCTCCAATCCGCTCGAACTGCTCAAGGCCAATCGCGAACTCGACACAGAGACCTGGCTCGCCCTGTTCTCGGAGGCCGCCGATCTCGGAGTGCTCCAGGTGCATCTGTCCGGTGGCGAGCCGACACTGCGCCGCGACCTCGAGCAATTGATCGCCGGGCTTGCGGGGCGCGGCGTCTACACCAATCTGATTACCGCGGGCGTTGGCATCGTCGAGGGCCGTGTCGAGGCATTTGCCGAAGCCGGTCTAGACCATCTGCAACTGAGCTTTCAGGGCGCGCGGCCGGCGACCACGGATCGCATCGGCAACCACAAGGGTGCCCACGAAAAGAAGCTGGAGACGGCACGCCGCGCGCGCGCGGCCGGTCTGCCTCTAACCATCAACGCGCCGATCCATCGCCATAACATCGAGGAGGTGCCGGAATTCATCGATCTCGCCCTTTCGTTGGGCGCGGAGAGGCTCGAGATCGCCAATGTGCAATATGCCGGCTGGGCGTTAACCAATCGCGATCAACTGATGCCGGAGCGTGAAGCGGTCGATAGGCAGGCGGAGATCGTCGCGGAGGCACAGGAGCGGTTGGCCGGCATCATCAACATCGATTTTGTGACGCCGGACTATTTCGCGATCTATCCCAAGCCGTGCATGGGCGGCTGGGCGCGGGACGCCTTCATGGTGACGCCTGACGGCACCGTACTGCCCTGCCATGCCGCACAGACGATCCCGTCGCTCAGCTTCGAGCGTTTCGAACCACGCAGGCTGTCCTCGATCTGGGCCGATTCCCCGGCGTTCAATGCCTTTCGCGGTACGGACTGGATGCAGGAGCCATGCCGCGGCTGTGAGCGGCGCGAGATCGACTGGGGCGGCTGCCGCTGCCAGGCGATGGCGATCGCCGGCGATGCCGCTGCAACGGACCCGGCTTGCGCGAAATCGCCGATCCATGCTCGCATGGCAATGCTGATCGACGAAGCCAAGCGCATTGCCACAGTTCCTTCGAGAGAAGAAGCATTCGTCTACCGGCGGATCGGTGCGGTGACCGAATCCGCCTGACCTGGCGAGAAAGCGCTTCTCACCCCCTCGGCAAGACGCGTAGCGTCTGCTCGTCAAACAATGGCTCGTCCTGGCCGATGCGCACAAAAAGCAGGCTGTACCCCTCACCCGCGGGCACCTCGAAATACTGCATGCCGTCAGGCATTTCACCCCAGTCGCCGCAGGGCGGTTCGGGAATCTCGTCGGAGCTGGCAAGTGCTTTCAGCTCTTTCGCATAGGCGGCGTCGGGGCTGAATGTGTAGCGTTTGACGCCGGCGGGTACCGTGCCCTCGGTGTAAGGCGCCAGCACACAGCGGGCGCTGACGGCCTTGTCGGTCTTTTCCAGGAACAGGCGCTGCAACGCAGCCTCGGCGGTTTCGCCAGGCTTGATGTCAAAGACCTCGACAAGAGGGTCAGCCGCGCCGCCGTCGCTGTATTTGATGGCGAGCGCTTTGCCGGCGAATTCGAAATGGATCTGGCGGAAGCCGAAATCGCAGCGCTGCGTCCAGGCGGCCAGCCCGACAGTTTTGTCAGACAATTTTTCCCAGGCGCATTTGTCGATGGGCGGGCGCGACGGCGCCGGCT
>NZ_RZPL01000821.1:0-2369 GCF_004022805.1 Mesorhizobium sp. M7A.F.Ca.CA.002.04.1.1
CCCTTGTCGCGCTCGGCGACAAGGGCCGCCGTGCCGATCGAGACCGCGTCGACGCCGAGCGCCAGCGCCTTGGCGACATCGGCGCCGTTGCGAATGCCGCCGGAGACGATCAACTGCACCTTGCGGTGCATGCCGAGGTCCTGCAGCGCCTGCACGGCCGGCCTGATGCAGGCAAGCGTCGGCTGGCCGACATTTTCGATGAACACTTCCTGGGTGGCGGCGGTGCCGCCCTGCATGCCGTCGACGACAACGACATCGGCGCCGGCCTTCACGGCAAGCGCCGTGTCATAATAGGGGCGCGCGCCGCCGACCTTGACGTAGATCGGTTTTTCCCAGTCGGTGATTTCGCGCAATTCGAGGATCTTGATCTCGAGATCGTCGGGTCCGGTCCAGTCGGGATGGCGTGAGGCCGAGCGCTGGTCGATGCCTTTCGGCAGCGTGCGCATTTCGGCGACACGATCCGAAATCTTCTGGCCAAGCAGCATGCCGCCGCCACCCGGCTTGGCGCCCTGGCCGACGACGACCTCGATCGCATCGGCGCGGCGCAGATCGCGCAGGTTCATGCCGTAGCGCGACGGCAGATATTGATAGACCAGTTGCTTGGAATGGCCGCGCTCCTCCTCGGTCATGCCGCCGTCGCCCGTCGTGGTCGAGGTGCCCGACAGGGTAGCGCCGCGTCCGAGCGCTTCCTTGGCCGGACCCGACAGCGAGCCGAAGCTCATGCCGGCAATGGTGATCGGAATCTTCAACTCGATCGGCTTCTTGGCATGGCGAGAGCCGAGCACGACCGATGTGTCGCAGCGCTCGCGATAGCCTTCGAGCGGGTAACGCGAGATCGAGGCGCCGAGGAACAGTAGGTCGTCGAAATGCGGCAGCTTGCGCTTGGCGCCGGCGCCACGGATGTCATAGATGCCGGTCGCCGCGGCACGGCGGATCTCGGAAAGCGTGTAGTCGTCGAAGGTCGCGGATTTGCGCGGCGTCGTCGGCGGGTTCCTGTAGGTCATGCTGCCTCAATACGCGTCGGCGTTGTCGATATTGAAATTATAGAGGGTACGCGCCGAGCCGTAGCGCTTGAACTCCGACGGCTTGACGCCGGTGACGCCGGCGCGGTCGAGCAGGCCCTGCAGCAATTCCAGATGCTCGGTCCGCATTTCCTTGGCGATGCAGTCGGCGCCGAGGCTGTCGACCTTGCCGCGCACGAAGAGCCGCGCCTCGTAGATGGAATCGCCGAGCGCATCGCCGGCATCGCCCAACACCACCAGATTGCCTGACTGCGCCATGAAGGCCGACATATGGCCGATATTTCCATGCACGACGATATCGATGCCCTTCATCGAAATGCCGCAGCGCGACGAGGCGTTGCCTTCGATGACCAGCAGGCCGCCCTTGCCGGTGGCGCCGGCATACTGGCTGGCGTCGCCTTTGATGGTGATCGAGCCCGACATCATGTTCTCGCCGACTCCAGGCCCTGCCGAGCCATGCACGGTAATGGTGCTGCCGGAATTCATGCCGCCGCAGTAATAGCCGACGCTGCCGCGCACATCGATGGCAACAGGCTGGTCGACGCCAACGGCCACCGAATGGCTGCCTTTCGGGTTCAGCACTTCCCATGCCGTTTCGTTCGAGCCGGGAGCCAGATTGTGCAGCGCCTGGTTGAGTTCGCGCAGCGACAACTGGTCGAGATCGAAGACCCGAGGGTCGTGTGCCGCGGTTTTTGAAAGCGTGGTTGCCGGCATGAACTCAATGCTCCCAGAAATAGACGGTTGCGGGCTCGGGTTCCCAGACCCTCGCATTGTCTATGCCGGGCAGTTTGGTCAGCGCGCGATATTCCGAGCCGAAGGCGACATATTGGTCGGTTTCGGCCATCACGGCTGGCTTGCAGGCAATCGGATCGCGCACCACGCCAAAGCCGTTCTTGGTGCCGACGACGAAGGTGAAGAAGCCGTCGAGGTCGGAGAGCGTGCCTTCCAGCGCCTCGCCGAGATTCTTGCCATGCGCCATCTGTGACGAGAGATAGGCGGCAGCGACTTCGGTGTCGTTCTCGGTTTCGAAGGTCATGCCTTCGCGGATCAGTTCGCGGCGGACATTGTTGTGGTTCGACAGCGAGCCATTGTGCACCAGGCACTGGTCGGCGCCGGTCGAGAACGGATGCGCGCCCATCGTCGTCACCGCCGATTCCGTCGCCATGCGGGTATGGCCGATGCCATGTGTGCCGGTCATCTTGCGGACATCGAAGCGATCGACGACTGCCTCGGGCAGGCCGACTTCCTTGTAGATCTCGACCACGTCGCCGGCGCCCATGATGCGGATGTCGGGGCGCAGCGCCTGGATGGTTTCGCGCGCTTCATCGATCTTCGCGGGGGTGGTCC
>NZ_RZPL01000822.1:0-2368 GCF_004022805.1 Mesorhizobium sp. M7A.F.Ca.CA.002.04.1.1
ATCCAGTTCTCGTCGAGCATATATGTGGCGGAAATCGAAAAATCGGCGCGCTTCAAACCGGCGCCGGCATCATAGCGCGCCAGCCCCGAGCGAGCCGATTGCTCGGGCGTGACACCAAAATAGGCCTGCATGTAATTTTCGTCGGCGAACACGGCGGACGCGCTGGCGCCGATCATCAACGATTGAGACAGAGGCCGGGTCACCTCGATCCCCACCCTGCCCTCCAGGCCATCGCTGCCGCCGATGGTCTTGTCCAGCTGCGCGAATATTTCGGCCGGACCGAACTTCGCCGCTGCCTTCACGCCGACCGTCGCGCCCATGTCGACATCCCCCAAGCCGCGCAGATGGTCGGAGTCGTCTTCCTTGCGGCCCATCTCATAGCCAAGCCGCGCGCTGAAGGCGAACGGTCCTTGTTCATAAACGGCGATGTTGGCACCAGTCGGATCGATCGTCACCGTGTCGAGGAATGTCGCCGTGACGAAAGGCACCGGCATGATCTTGAACTCATTGCTGCCCTCGTATTTGGGGACGATGATGGCGCCGCCGCCGAGCACGACGTGCCAGTCGGACAGTTTCTGTTCGAAGCGCCCGAAACGGGAAGGCTCGGGCGGCAGGGTAAAATCATCGGAATTCACCGCAATGGCGTCTGCCGCCAGCGCGCCGTCCGAATGGGCTGAAAGCAGGATTGCCATGACCGCAAGAGATGCCCGGCCGGCAAATAGTCCAGAGTCAATTTTGGCGAACATGCGTGCTCCAGTATAGCGAGGCAAAGAGCCTCCGATGGCGTCACCATGTCAGGTGAAAGTGGCCGCATGCGTTAAGTGATGTTAAGTTTTGTTGCGCAATCGTGGTTTCATCTTGCCGTATAGGGAGGCCCTAGGCTGACAGTGGGCTGCCACGATCTGCCGTGGATCGTCTCGCGATCGGAGAACGGAACTGTTTCAATCCAGGCCAGAACAGCTCTAATGTCTGTGCCGGAGCAATGTGGGCGGGGTATGGGGAACACAAGCGACGATGACGAGCGGAGTTTCTTCTCCGAAGCGCCGATGCGGCCTGCTGCGAAAGCCAAGGCGACGCTCGACGAAAAGCCGCATTACCTCGGCCATCGCGACCGCTTGCGCGAGCGCTTTGCCCTGGCGGGTCCGGACGCCCTGCCCGATTACGAACTTCTGGAACTTCTGCTCTTTCGCCTGATCCCTCGTGCCGACACCAAACCGGCGGCCAAGGCGCTGCTGGCACGCTTCGGCACGCTGGCCGAAGTGCTTGGCGCCCCGGTGGGCCTGCTGCAGGAGGTCAAGGGCATCGGCCCTGCGGTGGCACTCGACCTGAAAATCCTCGCCGCAACGGCGCAGCGCATGGCACGCGGCGAGGTCCACGGCCGCGAGATCCTCTCGTCCTGGCAGCAGCTCCTCGACTATTGCCGCTCAGCAATGGCCTTCGAGGCGCGCGAGCAGTTCCGCATCCTGTTCCTCGACAAGAAGAACGCGCTGATCGCCGACGAGGTGCAGCAGACGGGTACTGTCGACCACACGCCTGTCTACCCGCGAGAAGTGATCAAGCGGGCGCTCGAACTCTCGGCGACTGCCATTATCCTGGTCCACAATCACCCGTCAGGCGACCCGACGCCATCGCGCGCCGACATCGAGATGACGAAGGAGATCATCGACGCGGGCAAGCGGCTGGGCATCGCGGTGCACGACCACATCATCATCGGGCGGAAGGGATATGCCAGCATGAAGGGCCTGCTGCTGATCTGAGGTGGCAGGGCCGGCGCCAACGCCGATCGACCCCGACCACACGATCCCAGAGATCGGGGCGGGCGAAACCGGCTAGAACAAGCGACTGGCGGAATCAGGAGAGCACGATCATGGCGAAGACAAAAGTCCTTCTTGTCGGCGAAAGCTGGGTGAGTTCGGCGACCCACTACAAGGGGTTCGACCAGTTCGGCAGCGTCACCTTCCATCTCGGGGCAACGCCCCTGGTCGACGCCTTGAAGGACAGCGAATTCGATCTCGACTACATGCCCGCTCATGAGGCCGTCGAGAAGCTGCCTTTCACCATGGAAGGGCTGTCGCAATACAGGACGATCATCCTGTCCGACATTGGCGCAAACTCGCTGCTGCTTCATCCCGATGTCTGGCTGCACGGCAAGACAGTGCCGAACCGGCTCAAGCTCCTGCGCGACTGGACGCTGGCCGGCGGCGGCCTGATCATGATCGGCGGTTACTTCAGCTTCCAAGGCATTGACGGCAAGGCGCGCTGGCATCGCACGGCGGTCGAGGAGGCGCTGCCGGTGACCTGCCTTCCCAATGATGACCGCCTCGAAATTCCGGAGGGCTTTCGTCCCGAGATCACTGGCTCAAGAGAC